>JALONU010000260.1 GCA_025454775.1 Bacteroidales bacterium
CTGTTCACCTACGGATAGGGTTATTCCAAGCTTCCCGCCGGATAGTCTCTTTATCTCATTGAGTAATTTTGTTACTCGTTTTGTGAAATGAGGACTTTCAATTTCTCCCGACTGCAGGGCCAGGGAACCGTAATTGTTATTGAAGGCAAATCTGGCAGCATCGATTATTTCATCATCCGACAGGTTGTATCGTTCCAGGTTCGTGTTGCCTTTTCTGATTCCGCAATAGAGGCAATCCTTACTGCACACATTAGAGAACTCGATCAGTCCGCGGAACCAAACCTTTTTACCTATATACCTCTCCTTGATCTCTGCTGATTTCGCAAAAAGCAGTTTCCTGTCTTCTCCCTCTGACTGAAGAAGCTGTATGATCTCCTCCTTTGAGAAGGTGTCTTTATTAAGTATCTGATCTATGGTCATTTACGTAATCTTGTTAACATGTACCCATCCCCAACCCCTTCCCTGCTTCGCAAGGAAGGGGCCAGATTATTAACCGATTCTTACCCCCTCCATGCTCTGCAGGGAGGGGGATCAAGGGGGTGGGTTCGTGAGGTCTTCAGAACCCTCTTCCGTACATACCCCAGAAAGTGGTTTTCAATCCTTCCCACCTTGCCATTGCGGCTCCGGCAAAGGCAGAGGTATATTCAGTCAGGTATTTTTTTGCTTCTTCCTTTTTACCTTCGCTGACAAGCTGCTTCACTTTTGCTTCTACCATCGGAAGTTCATTGAATCCCTTTTCTTCGAATTCCATAACCGCTGGTTCGATAAGTGTCCTGCTTCTTGACCAGTTGACTGTTGCCAGCCTGTTGCCTTCACGGAAGGACCAGATCGCTGCATCATTTCTGTATCTCTGTTGTCCGCAAATTGTAAATGAAGATGGCATTTTCAGTACGCCTGAGAAGATTGGTATCCTGGGACTCTGCCCCGGATTGTCGAAGGAGAACCAGGCCACACCGCCCACTTCATCGGGGAGCCAGCTCCTGCACTGGATAACATGTGAATAGGAGCATCCGGTAATGGCAATAGTCCGCTGCCTGTCCATGGTACCAGGCTTAAGTTCATTTATCAGGGTCCTCATATCGTTGTTAAGCCAGTTTGATGCGGCCGGCGACTTGATCTTTTGCTCAGTTTCATTCCCGTTCTCGTCTCTTCTCCTTACTGTTACCGTAAGGTTTTTAGTCATGTCCCACTGGGTACCCTCATAAGTTTCCCTGAAGAATCTCATTACGTCGCGGGGGGATAGTTTTTTCTCCGGCTTCACAGAGAATGGAAGCTCCTCTGCCTCGAAGGAAAGGTTGAGAGAAGGGGCAAGCGTGCTGAGGACAAAATATTCACGGATTGCAAAAGGCTTTTTGTCGTTGATCACCTTCCAGAATTTAAGAGGCTCTTTCCCGTCCCAGTAACCCAACTCCTTTGATCGTGATTTCAGGTTGGAGCTGTACATGAACATATCGGTATTGTTGAAATTAACTGTCGATATCCTTGGGATATTCGCACAGATTCCGACATGGTCGTCGGGTATTCTCTGAGCGCACCACAGTGCCGACGGTTTGCCGTCCTTTCCTGAGCCGGCGATCTCGAATTGCCAGACCTCTTTCGGATCAGCGACTGTAAGGCATTCGGCAAGGTCTGCATAGCCGTACTCCTCCGCGAGTTTTCCCATCAGGGCAATAGCCTCCCTCGCGGTTTTGCATCTCTGAAGCGCTAATTTTTCAAGTTCCTCGACAAGGAATAATCCGTTTTCGTTCCTTAGCTCCTGTCTGCCATAAATTGTCGTTTCGCCGATGGCAAGCTGTTTTTCGTTCATGCAGGGATAGGCAGTGCTCAGATATGCATATGTTTCCGGGGCTTCCGGTATTTCTCCCTTTTTTGTCACGTTAGTCATGTCCCAGGCCTCCTCGGTGTGGAGGGTGCCCCAGTATACAGGGTGCATTTTTCCGGCTTCATGCTTTGCGGCAGGGATGATATCAAGCCATGTCCTGTAATTGCCGTCGCATGTGTGGGATGTCATCACGGAGCCGTCGGTGGAAGCAAGCCTTCCCACCATTATAGTCGTACAGTTTTCATCATACCCCGGGCCGTCGGGGTCCCTGTAGATATCCTGGGAGTATGCCGAAAAGGCAAGTGCAAAATATATTCCGGTCAGGATGATCGTAAAAGTTTTTTTCATAATCAATGTCTGTGCTTAATGTGTATCGGATTTCTGCAAATTTAATTTTTAAAGTAACAATTTTAATATCAAATATGATGAATGATATTCAACTGAGGAAGAGCTTCGGTCATGTTTTAAATCAGTATTAATGCCGGTTATAAAGATGTTGATTATTATGCAATGTATCTTGTTCTATGCTGTATATTTTTATTATATTGCTGAATTGTTAGTTCAGGGTATGGATTTGTCAGGATGTTATAAATCAGAGCTTTATCTGTATTCAACAGCTCGGAACGTGGGTTTTCTGAAAAGGTTTTACGGATTGTAGGAGCATGCACAATTCTGGTTGTTCCGGGACATCTTTTCCTTACCACAATTTTACATCATGATAATTAATAAACTAATAAATCCGGGCAGTATAGTCGTTGTCGGAGGGTCCGACGACCTTTTTAAACCGGGTGGCAAAATACTGAAGAACATCATTGACGGCAGGTTTGCTGGCACCCTCTGCGTCGTAAATCCCAAACAGGATACAGTACAGGGCGTAAAGTCGTATCGTGATGTATCCGATATTCCTGATACTGACCTGGCCATACTGGCTGTCCAGGCCAGGTTATGCCTGCCTGTGGTGGAAACGCTCATCAGCCTGAAAAATACAAAAGCATTTATAATAATTTCAGCAGGATTCAGTGAGGCAGGAGAAGATGGGAAAAAGCTCGAGCAGGAAATTGCAGCCATTATCAACAAGGCGGGAGGAACACTTATCGGACCAAACTGCATCGGCGTTATCACTCAGGCTTACAGCGGCATATTCACAACTCCGGTGCCGGGACTGAGCCCCGGAGGCTGTGATTTTGTATCCGGGTCTGGCGCAACAGCAGTTTTCATTTTCGAGTCGGCTATACCGAAGGGAGTGAAATTCTCAAGTGTTTTCTCGGTCGGAAACAGTGCCCAGACAGGTGTTGAGGATGTGCTCGAATACTGGGATGATACTTTTAATCCAGAAACAAGCTCAAAAGTCAAGCTTATTTATGTCGAAAGTATTCAGAATCCAGACAAGCTGCTTCACCACGCTTCATCCCTGATCCGTAAAGGCTGCAGGATTGCCGCCATCAAGGCTGGTGTCAGCGAGGCTGGCAGCAGGGCTGCATCCTCACATACAGGGGCGCTTGCATCTTCCGACTCGGCCGTGGAAGCCCTCTTCCGCAAGGCAGGGATTGTAAGATGCTCAGGCCGCGAAGAGCTCACTACAGTTGCTTCAGTATTTTTCTATAAACACCTGAAGGGAAGGAATATCGCAATAATCACCCATGCGGGAGGACCCGCTGTCATGCTTACGGATGCCCTTGCAGCAGGAGGGATGAACATCCCCAGGATTACCGGCGAACACCACGAC
>JALONU010000086.1 GCA_025454775.1 Bacteroidales bacterium
CCAGGTTCAAAGTTAAGTTCTTCGCCTTCAGGGAGTCTTACAACAAATTCCTTGATGAATGTAGCTACGTTCCTGTTTGAAACAACTTCGCATTCCCATTTTTTAATTCCGAGGACTGATTCGGGAAGCCTGATCTTCATCTCTCCCCTTACTTTCACCTGGCATCCGAGCCTCCAGTTGTCGTGCTGTTCCTTCCTGGTGAAGAATCCGGTCTCGGTTGGCAGGATAGATCCTCCTCCTTCGTCGACCTGGCATTTGCACATGCCGCATGTTCCTCCTCCCCCGCAAGCTGAGGGAAGGAAGACTCCGTTGGATGAAAGTGTCATAAGGAGGTTTGAGCCGGGCGATACCACCAGCTCACGGTCGTTTAGATGAAGGGTGACATCTCCTTTCGGAGTTAGCTTATCCCTGACATAAAGAAGCATCACAACAAGCAACAGTATTATCAAAAGGAAGACGCCGATGCTGAGAAGAGTTGTGACGAGAGTGGAGAAACCTGAAATCATGATTGCTGATTCTTTTATATTTTAATGCCCATGAAGCCCATGAATGCAATTGCCATCAGTCCTGTAAGGATGAATGTTATGCCGAGCCCCCTGAGAGGTGCAGGAACATTACTGTACTTCATCTTCTCCCTGATGGCAGCTATCCCTACGATAGCCAGCAGCCAGCCTACACCTGATCCGGCTCCGAATATAGTTGCTTCAAGGACATTTTCGTATTCCCTTTCCTGCATAAAAAGAGATGCTCCCAGGATGGCACAGTTCACTGCAATAAGCGGAAGGAATATACCGAGTGAGTTATAGAGTGAAGGACTGAATTTCTCGACAACCATTTCAACGACCTGTGTCATTGCAGCTATCACTGCAATGAAAACCATGAATGTAAGGAAACTGAGGTCAACATCGGCAAACCCTTCTCCCAGCCAGACAAGGGCCCCTGCCTTAAGGACATATTTTTCGATCAGGAAGTTAACGGGTACGGTGATTACCAGCACGAAGATAACGGCAATGCCCAGTCCCAGTGCAGTCTTAACATTCTTTGAAACGGCAAGGTAGGAGCACATGCCGAGGAAGAAGGCAAAGATCATATTATCGATGAAGATCGACTTGATGAATATGTTAAGGTAATGTTCCATGTCTCCCCTTTTTATTTCTCAATCAGACTTTTATTTCTGCTTCGCTGGAACCAGATTATCAGTCCCACTACGATCAGGGCCATCGGCGGAAGTATCATCATGCCATTGTTTTCATAGCCTATCCTGTAAATCCCTATTTTTTCAAGGACCGGGTAGCCCATCAGGGTTCCTGATCCCAGAAGTTCCCTGAAAAAGGAAACAATGATAAGGATGATGCCGTATCCGGCACCGTTGCCAAGGCCATCCAGAAATGAAGGCCATGGCTTATTGGCCATGGCAAAAGCTTCAAGGCGTCCCATTATTATGCAGTTTGTTATGATAAGCCCCACAAAGACCGACAACTGTTTGCTGACATCAAATGCATAGGCTTTGAGCACCTGGTCTACAATTATGACAAGGGTTGCAATGACGACAAGCTGGACAATGATCCTGATCCTGTCGGGAATATATTTACGCATCGCGGCAATTACCACGTTCGAAACGGCAACGACTATTGTTACCGACAATGCCATTACAAGGGCAGGCTTGAGCTTGACCGTAACCGCCAGGGCAGAGCAGATACCAAGCACCTGAACGGTGATCGGGTTGTTCCTGTTGATCTGATCGGTCAGCAGCTTTATGTTCTTCCCCGAGAACAGGGGGTCTTTCTCCTTTCCCTCCATGTTATAACCTGTTTTTTAATAGATAATCATTATACTTGGCAAGGCAGTCGGAAAGCATTTTTTCAAGACCCTTGCTTGTTATTGTACCTCCCGAGATCGCATCCACCCCATGCAGGTCGGAAGGATCGGCCCCTCCCTTATGGACCATTATGGATACGAACTTGTCATTTTCAAAGAGCTTTTTACCCGGGAACATGCCTTCGAACTGGACTGTATTTATCTCAGCCCCAAGCCCGGGCGTTTCTCCCTTATGGTCGAAGGTGACTCCGTAAACGGTGTTCATGTCGGACCTCAGGGAAACATATCCGTAGATGGGACCCCATAATCCTTTTCCCTCGACCGGAAGGATAATAACCTTCTCACCGTCAGGCGGAGCTGCCATAAAGACAGGCAGAGATTGCTCTTCAAGAGGCTTTTTCTGCTCATTTCTGAGAACAACTCTAAATGGATCAACACCTTCAACCTTTTCTCCCTTAGAGTTGAGGACAAAGCTTCCGGTGATAAATTTTGAATAGAGCTCCACCGAGTTTTCCCTTGTTGCCGGAACATTTATTGATTCGAGCATGCTCTTCTTTTTCTCTATCTCGAGATTTCTTTCCTGTGCAGGCTTCAGCAGTGTTGCCGCGAGCGACAGAAGAGTCGCAACAGCAACAACCATGATAGTGGAGAAGACGAATATGTACCTGTTGCTGAACTGCTTCATTTTACCAGATTGTTAGTTGCTAACTGAGCCCTTTTAAGCCTTCTTCTGATGTTCGACTGAACAACATAATAATCGATAAGAGGTGCAAATAAATTCATCAGCAGGATGGCCAGCATAACACCTTCGGGATATGCCGGATTGAGCACCCTGAAGAGGATCGAGAGGAGGCCTATCAGGAAACCGTAGATCCATTTGCCGGTTTCGGTTTGCGAACCCGAGACGGGATCTGTAGCCATATAGACTGCTCCGAAGGCAAATCCGCCCATTACGAAATGATAGTAGAATGGCAGTTCCATGTAGGGATTTGCCGAAAGAGCATTCAGCAGCAGTCCCATAACCAGTCCTCCGCCAAATACCGATACAATTATCTTCCAGCTGCCTATTCCTGTAACTATCAGTATAACAGCTCCTAAAAGAATAGCCACGGTTGAGGTTTCACCTACGGAACCCGGAATGGTACCCAGGAACATGTTCATGAAGGAAGGCAGCTTAGCTGTTTCCCCCAGAGCACAGAGTCCGAGGGGAGTCGCTCCCGAGTAACCGTCAATCACTCCTGCGCCGCTGACAAGTCCTTCGGTCCATACCTTATCTCCTGTCATCCAACCCGGGTAGCTGAAGAAAAGAAATGCCCGTGCCAGAAGAGCCGGGTTGAAGATATTCATTCCGGTACCGCCGAACACTTCCTTGCCAAGGATGACCGCAAAGGCAACCGAGAGTGCGAGCATCCACAGGGGAATGTCTATCGGCATAATAAGGGGAATGAGAAGTCCGGTGACGAGGTATCCCTCATTGATTTCATGACCGCGGATCTGTGCTGCAATAAACTCTATCCCGAGGCCGACAACATAACTTACGATAATAAGCGGGAGGAGCTTAACGAAGCCGAACCAGAAGGATGCCAGTACACCTGGATCTTCGCCAATCGATCTGAAATGCTGCAGTCCTGTATTGTAGCACCCGAACAGAAGAACAGGCATCAGTGCAATGATCACCACCGTCATGGTCCGTTTCAGGTCAATGCTGTCCCTGATGTGGGCTCCCCTGAACGTTACCTTTTCCGACACAAAGAGAAAGGATTCGAACCCTTCAAACACGGAACGCAGCTTCGAAAATCTGCCTCCCTCCTCAAAGTGGGGTTTAAGCTTGTCTATTGTCTTTCGTAAAGAATTCATTATATGACATTAACACGTTTCTTAACTCATCTCCCTCATCATCAGGTCCAGTCCTTTACGGACGATGGACTGGATCTCGATCTTGGAGGGACATATATATTCGCACAGGGCGAAGTCTTCCTCAGCAACTTCGTATATGCCAAGGTTTTCCATTGCATCAATATCTTCTGCAAGTATTGCCTTGAAGAGCTGCATGGGATAAATATCCATGGGAACCACCTTCTCGTAGAGCCCTGTAACCACAAACGCCCTTTCTCCTCCGTGGAAGTTTGTATCAAGCCTGTAGCTTTCAGTGGGAAAAAGCCTGGAAAGGAAGGTTCTGGAAAAGCTGTGCTTCTTCAGTCCGGGTGATGCCCAGCCGAGAAATTCATAATAATCGCCTTCAGGTATAATTGTAACCTGGTAGTCGTAGTAGCCAAGGTAACCGTATGAGGTGATCCTGGTGCCGGTGAGAACATTCCCGCTGATATACCTGGGCTTCCCTTCCGTCACATTCCCGTTTACCATGCTGCCGATCGATGATCCTGACAGCATCCTGTAATACTGCGGGTTAATTACTTCTGAGCCTGTAAGCGCAACGATCTTCTCAGGTTTATATATTCCTTCAAGGAACAGTGTCCCGATTAAGGCTACATCCTGCAGGTTGACTGACCAGACTTTCTCTCCCTTGTTCACTGGATCGATATGATGAATGTGAATGCCAGTGTTTCCTGCCGGATGAGGTCCTGAAACATAAGAAATCTCCACTTTTTCAGCTCCGCTCAGCACGGAAGAGGGTTTTTCAGAACCGTTTAGCACAAGGTTTACCTTTCCGTCTGTCAGCCTGGCAAGAGCATTTATCCCCGTCTGAAAGGCCAGGGGTGAAGTATTGTCAATGACAAAATTCAAATCAGGGGCAAGGGGTGCGGTGTCGAATCCTGAGATGAATATTGATTTTGGCACATCGGCAGTCTTTGCAACGACATTATATGGTCTTTGCCTGATTGCAGGCCATAATCCTGAGGCAACTATCTTCTCTCTAACCTTCTCGCGGGAAAGTACCATGGGATCGGCTTTCCCGAAGTCGGTATATTCATCCCCCTTTCGTTCGACAACCACTTCAAGCATTTTGCGCCTGTCGCCTCTCTCAACCGACAGAACGCTTCCGCTCACCGGCGATGTGAACACTATCTCAGGATGAAGCTTATCATGAAAAAGCGGTGAACCTGCCCGTACGCTGTCGCCCGGCCTGACGTTAAGCTTCGGGGTCAGTCCCGGGAAATCGACAGGCCTTACTCCAAATGAGGCAGAGCCAGGGATTCCTGCAATCACTTTTTTAGCAGCACCCGAGATCCTGATATCAAACCCTTTTCTGAGCTTTATGGATCTGGACATTTATCTGAACTGTTTTGAAATATTTTGTAAGAAAATGAGTTCTGTTAATAAATTAACAATAAATGCAAATGTATAATTTCGAATGCCATCTTATTCAGTAAATGATTAAAATGATGCTATATTTTTTTTTGCACTGTTTTTGTTGATATTTTTCCATGGGAAAAAACATGCGCTATACTTTGTTAAATATTGTTTTATTATTTTTTGCATCTGCAGCCTCAGGACAGGAGATCCTGACCGACAGGATTGACGATCCGCGTATCAGGACCGTCCAGCTCTACAGGGAAGGGTGGAACCTCTCCAATCCTGTCATTCAGCAGGGCAAGGGCGAAAAACTGGTTCTGCATTTCGATCTGCTCGGCGATCATGATGAGGCTTTGAGCTACAGGTTTACTCACTGCGACAAGGACTGGAGAAAGTCAGATATCTTTGAGACCGATTACGCCGAAGGCTTTCCCGAGAACCCGGTTGAGCATATCAGGCCTTCATTCAATACAACCGTAAAATACACTCATTACAGCATTGTCTTCCCGAACGACAAAATTAACCTCAGGCTTTCAGGCAATTACATTATTTCGGTCTTTAGTCCGGACAATCCGGAAAAAATCCTGATAACACGCAGGTTTGTTGTAAGCGAACAGTCTGCAGGAATAACAATGAGCTTTAACCGCCCCGGCATGATGGCTGAAAGAGACGCGGCTCAGCAGGTGGAGTTTACCGTTCAGCTAAAGGGTACAGACATCATCGATCCCCAACGCAACATTTATTCCAGCCTCCTTCAGAACGGAAGATGGGACAACGCAAAGTCAAATCTCAAGCCCGCGATTTACGGAGGCAATGAACTTAAATACAATACCTTGACAGAAGGTAATATCTTCAACGGAGGCAATGAATTCAGGCAATTCGACATAAGAAGCATCAAACAGCTTTCGGAGAACGTCAGAAGGATTGATTTCGTGCCTCCCTGTTATAATGTAGCTCTCGCCCCTTCCGAGAGCCGTGAATTCAAGCCATACTTCTATTCCCAGGACTTCAACGGGAAATACTATGTTGCAACGAAGGAAGGCCGTGATCCGGACACGGATGCCGACTATGTTTATGTATATTTCTCCCTTGCGGCAAGCACACCGATCACAAGCGGCAGTGTCCATGTGCTTGGGGCGCTGAGCGACTGGTCGTACGGTAAGGAAAACATGATGACCTTCAACAATGAACAAGGCCGGTACGAATGCACAATGCTGCTTAAGCAGGGATGGTACAATTTTGTGTATTCATTTGCCGGGAAAGGCGGGAAAAAAGAAGCTTCAGCATTATTTGAGGGCAGCCACTACGAAACAGAGAATGATTACACGGTAATTGTCTACTACCGGAATCCGAGAGACCGCTATGACAGGGTACTGGGAACATTCACGGCAAACACCCTCAACAGGATATCCTACTGATGCCTGCCATGGGTATCAACTCCTTTCAGCATAAGGAGAGTGTGTTCAAGTGTCCGGAGAATCTCAGTCATGTATTCCTCAACAGCCCTTACTGAACCCGGCAGCGTATAAACGAGCGATTTGCCTGCAACACCTGCTACGGCCCTGCTCAGGAGGGCATTCGGCTTTTCGAAAGCATATTTTATCCTGATGAAATCCATGATCCCCGGCAGCTCCTTTTCAAGCAGCGGCTTAATCACATCGACAGTAAAATCCCTCGGACCTATTCCCGTTCCACCGGTTGTAAAGATCAGGTCATAGCGATCCGAAGCGCCTGTAACAATATCCCTGAGCTTTTCCGGATCGTCGGGAAGAAGTGTCATATCTGTCCTGCAGTTCCACCCCATGGTGCCGGCGAATTCCTCAAGCCTCTCTTTTATCCTGGGGCCGCTCAGATCCTCGTATTCCCCGCTAAAGGCCCTGTCGCTCAGCGTTACGATCAATGCTGAATATTCCTGGGTGTCGCTCATTTCTTTATCTTTTCTATTAGTTCGATGCCGCCGATGATCATCCTTTTGTCGACAGCCTTGCACATATCATATATTGTCAGAAGTGCAACCGATACCGAAGAGAGGGCTTCCATCTCAACTCCGGTTTTCCCGGTGCTGGAGACCTTACTTTCCGCAACGATTCCATCGTCGTGAATCATAAAAGATATTTCCGCATTCTCGATAAGTATACTGTGACAAAGGGGAATAAGGTTCTGTGTCTGCTTGGCAGCACTAATCCCCGCCAGCTGGGCTACGGTAAGCACATCTCCCTTTTTGATCTGGTTTTCCCTTACCAGTTTAAGGGTTTCCTGCGAAAGCCTGATATGCCCCCTGGCCCTGGCTGTCCTGTGCTGGATCCCCTTTGTTCCGATATCCACCATAACAGCCTTTCCCTTTTCGTCGGCATGAGATAATTTCTTCATTCTGTCATCCTCCGATATTGTAAAAATTTCCCGTTATATTGCTTGATCCGCTTTCAGGCTTATGCCCGACTGCCTTTTCTATTGCCTCATCATAAGGCATCTTCCTTATATCAAATTCGAGATCATTAAAGAGACATGGCTTCAGCTTTCCACTGGCAGTGAGCCTCAGCCGGTTGCAAGACTGGCAGTCGCCTCCGCTTCCACCCACTACCGTTGAAAAATAACCGTTAGCAAGGTCCATCCTTAAGATGTACCGCACCTCAAGTCCGTTCTCCCTGCAGAAGCGGTCAACCATCTTCGCATCCGGCTCTTCTTCTGATTTTTCAATCACACAGTTTATCTTGACAGGAACCAGCCCTGCAATCCGGGCAGCCTCAATTCCTTCAAAGACCTCGTTTATGTTACCTCCCCTTGTGATCCGGGCATAATTCTCAGGGTCAGTTGTGTCGAGGCTTATATTTATGCGCTGCAGCCCTGCATCCTTAAGGTTTGCAGCATAGCCCTTCAGAAGCACTCCGTTGGTGGTCATCGAAAGGTCTTTGATACCGCTGATGCCGGCAATCATCCCTACCAGGTTAACGATCCCCTTTCTCACAAGCGGTTCTCCCCCGGTGATCCTGACCTTTTCAACCCCGTATTTCACGGCTGTTTCGGTGAAAGCGGCTATTTCATCGAAGGTCAGAATGTCTTCGTGCCTGAGCAGCTTTATGCCTTCGGCAGGCATACAATAGCTGCACCTGAGATTACACCTGTCGGTAACCGAGATGCGCAGGTAATTAACCTTTCTGTTAAATCTGTCGTACAATTACCTTTTCTCCTTTCTCCACTCTGGTGACACCTGCAGGCAGTGAAATTATTCCGTATGAATGAGGCAGGGCCGTTATGTGTGCTGACCCATGATAATCAACCGCTTGTGCCATTCCGTCCTCTGTTATGATCACCGGGATAAGGGACATCCTTTCTGAAAACCTCCTGGTGAATGTGCTTTTCATGGGAAGGCTTATCTGCCGGGGAGTCCAGTCAAAGCCCATCATCCTGCTGATGAGCGGTCTTGTAATCAGTTCAAAGATCATAAAAGATGATACCGGGTTACCCGGGAGTCCGAACAACAGGGCTTTTTCGTGCACCCCGAAGGTTGTCGGCTTACCGGGCTGAACGGCTACGCGTGTGAACAAGAGTCTGACTCCCGCCCGCTCCAGTACTTTGGGTACAAAATCAAAATCTCCCATCGATACTCCTCCCGAAATAAGAACCAGGTCGCATTCGGCAAGGGCTCTCAGCAGTACAGAATATGTGGCTTCCTCATCATCCCTGGCGATACCGTAGTACTTTCCGTCAGCTCCTGCCCTCTCTGCCTGGGCCATCAGCTGGTAGGAATTGCTGTTCCTTATCTGCGACAATCCCGGTAATTCTCCGGGCTCAACCAGTTCGCTTCCCGAGCTTATTATACCTGTTACCGGCTTCCTGCTGACCTCCACTCTGGTATGGCCTACTGATGCCATCACGGCTATGTCCTGGGGCTTGATCTTTCTTCCCGGTTCAAGCACAGCATCTCCCTTCCTGACATCTTCAGCCCTGAACGCAATGTTCTCCTTTGTAAAGGTTCCCCTGAATTTCAACCTGCCTGATGGAAGAACTATGGTATCTTCAACCATTAGCACGCAGTCAGCTCCCTCAGGCACAGGGGCACCGGTCATAATTCTTGAGCACTGATTCTTCCCGATGTGTTTTCGCGGAACACTGCCTGCCGGGATGGTTTCAACAATTTCAAGTTCGTTCTCAATATCCTGCTTCCTGATCGCAAATCCGTCGACAGTTGCCTTATCGAACGGCGGCATGTCGGTATCGCTTCTGACCTCTTCCCTGAGTATCCTGTTCAGCGAATCCTCAAACCTTATTTTCTCGGTCCCGGTGCTGACGACCGAATTCATCACAATCCTATAGGCCTCCTCAAAAGCGATCATATCTGGACGTATTATATTCCTTTTCCTGTTTTCTCAGGAATTACCCTGCAAAGCTACAATTGACTCCGGGGGGATTGTTATCCAAACCTCAGATTTTTCTTTCAGCCTGAGTGACGAGCAGGCGTCTGCCGTAATATCTATACAGAATCTCTCCCCTGCATCAACGGTAACTTCCATACCATATTCCGACGGAAAAATTTCAGTAACAACACCTTTGAAACAGTTGACATGCCCCTGAGGTTCAACGCTATACATCTTAATTTCGTCACTCCTGATTATCGTCAGTCCTTCATCGGGATAATTTCCTTCCGTCAGCATAAAAGACAATGTACCGTCGCAGTTTGCCTTCCAGGTCCCTGACTCGTTCGTGAATTTCACCCTGAAAAAATTCCTTATACCCGAATAGCGGGCCACAAATCTGTTCACGGGACGGCTGAATACTTCTACCGGAGTACCTGTCTGAATGATGTACCCGTTATGGATCACACCGACTCTTCCCGCCAGGCTAACCGCCTCGCGGTAATCGTGTGTAACGTGAACGATCGTCAGGCCTTTCCTGTTAAGGTTACGGAAGATCCGCTTTATATCATCCTTGAGGCTGGCATCGATTGAGGCAAGTGGTTCATCAAGCAATAATACCCTTGGTGATGTGATCAGCGTCCGGGCGAGGGCTACCCTCTGAAGCTCCCCTCCCGAAAGGTTAACCGGGAAGCGGTCGAGAAGATGGGTTATGTTTAACTCGCCGGCAATCCGGGCAACTTCCACCCTGATTTCATTCCTGTCGGTATTCCTGCAATGAAGAGAATAGGCGATGTTGCCAAATACCGTCATATTTGGGAATATCGCATAATCCTGGAAGACAAGGCCTATATGCCTGTCCTGAATTCGCTTGTTTGTAACATCCTCATTATCTACATATACCCGTCCTGAATCAGGTTTATTAAGCCCTGCAATCAGTTCGAGAAGCTGTGTTTTTCCCGAGCCCGATCTTCCAAGGAGAACAAAATACTCCCCTGCCCCGATTTCGAGGTTGATACCTGAAAGCATGAAAGCTCCAAGCTTTTTGCTTATATTCTCAAGTTTCAGCATCTGGAGACAGAGGTGTTTCCTTTCTTCTAACCGATATCAGTCTCAGGAGGATGAAGACCACCAGGGCTACAATGATGAAAAGGACTGAGGCAGGCCTGGCATAATTGAGACCGAAGGAATTGAACCTTTCATAGATAAGCACCGGAGCGATCATCGGGTGATAGGCAACAATTACGACAGCTCCGAATTCACTCATCCCCCTTGCAAACATCATCACGAATCCTGTTATTATGCTTCTCCAGGCTATGGGCAGGGAGATCGTGAAGAAAACCCTTGATCTTCCTGCACCGAGCGTGAGAGCTGCCTTTTCAAGACGTTCGGGCACCGCTGAAAAACCATCGCGTGCTGAGTTGATGAGGAATGGTACGCTTACAAAAGCCATTGCCAGTGCTATTCCTGCCGGGTTATTTATCAGTGTAAGACCCACTGCATCAGCTGCTTTGCCCAGGAATCCGTCGCGGGAAATGAATCCGAGAACGGCGAGCCCTGCAGCCGTGTGGGGAAGGACCACAGGCAGGTCGATGATCCCCTGGACGATCTTCTTCATCGGAAAGTCCTTCCTGGCAAGCAGCCAGGCGAGGGGGATCGACCCTATGGCAAAGACAAATGTCGCGGCAAAAGATACCCAAAGCGTAAGCCAGATGCTTTCCCTGACCTCGTTGTCGTTCACTGTTTCAAGCAACTGCGCTGAGCCTGTCCTGAGGAACATGCCGGCCAATGGTGCCAGTATGAAAAGAAGCACCAGCGACGACAGGATGAGCATTACCCAGGTAAAAGGAGAGTTCCTTGACATCTTGTTTAATTGTGTTTATCTGTCTATCAGATATTTCCTGAGCTTCGACGGTATCATGTCAGTCTGCTCGGTGCTGATTGGAATGATAGGTTCCTGACCATTTCTTCTGAAAACATCCATACCTGCAGGGCTTAAGAGATAATCGGTAAAATCAACAGCTGATTCTCCGTTCGGAGCATCGGTCAGCACCGACAGGCTGTAGTTTATGTATTCCCCTTTGATCGTGATTGAAGTTCCGGGAGAACTCCCTACAACATTCATGGATGCGGAATTGTAAATGTTGTTCATCGCAGGGTTTCCCAGATTGATCTCATCAGGGAGCTCAATATATTTCAATTTATGCTGAAGAGCCACTGATTTATACTGTAACATATAATCAACAGCATTCGATTCTATCAGGGCAACAAGATCGACCTCCTTGGGTCTGATATAGTTACGGTCCTTGGTCTGGAGAGAGTCTGACAGTCCGGGTCTGCGATAATAATTATCGGCCAGCTTAAAAGTCAACACGCTCCTGTAACCGCATGGGTCAGAGTCAGGATCCGAACGGGCATATGAAACATCGTCCCTGAGAAGAATATTCATCCAGTTCAATGAATCAATTTCCCCGAAGTATTTTGCATGTTCATTGAAAGCTATGACGATCTCATTTGTGGCGAACCGGATGCTCCATGAAGCATATTCGGGAACAATGAGCCGGTCGATCACGAAGTAATCTGCA
>JALONU010000087.1 GCA_025454775.1 Bacteroidales bacterium
CCCAGGTCGATGTACTCTCCAAGATTCCCATATCCCCTGTGATTTGCCGATGCAACACAGGCCTCTAGCGCCCTTTTCCCGTCGAATCCGCGGATGCCGTTGATCCATGCATCGGCGATCACCGGCACGGAATGGTAGCCTATCATGCACCAGTTCTCATTTCCGTAGTGGCTCCATACCGGCAGCAGCTTATGAACACTCTGGTCGTAATGGGCCAGCATGGAGTTGATCATGTCAGCGCTCCTTTCGGGCTGTATCAGGGTAAAGAGAGGGTGCAGCGCCCGGTATGTATCCCACAATGAGAATATTGTGTAGTTAACAAAACCATCAGCTTTATGGATATTGTGGTCGAGCCCCCTGTAGCTGCCGTCAGTATCCATATATACTACCGGATTAATGAAGGTGTGATAAAGTGATGTGTAGAAGGTGATCTTCTTTTCTTCCGGCGCATCGATCCTTATGCTGCCCATCTCATCCTGCCACCTTTCCTTAGCTTCCCTCCTTGTTTTTTCAAAGTTGAATGATGGTACTTCAGCCTGGAGGTTTTTAAGGGCTCCTTCTGTACTTACCGCCGAAATTGCAAACCTGATCATTATCTTTTCTCCCTGCTTCGTGGAAAAATCGAAATGGGCTTTCAGTTTTTTGCCGGCCATTTCAGGAAAGTTATGTTCCTGGTCGAACTTCCGCCAGAATCCCTTGTACACAAGCTCCTCATCGTTTTTCCCCCCGTAGCTTTTAAAGGGCTTTGAAAAGACCATTGCAAAATAGAGATAATTTGTCCTTGCCCAGCCGCTTGTCATTCGGCAGCCGGTAACAAGAGTGTCGTTTTCGACCCTGATGTAAGACCAGAGTACTTTACCGTCATAATTATATATGCCATGGTTCAGATCAAGGATTATGTGAGCAACGTCAGTTTGGGGGAAGGTATAACGGTGGAAGCCTGTATGCACCGAGGCTGTCAGCTCAGCAAGAACATCCGGTTCTTCAAGAAGAACCCTGTAATAACCCGGTTCTGCTTTTTCGTTATCGTGGCTGAAGGGGGAACGGTATCCTGTTTCTGGCCTTTCAGCTGTTCCCGGATTAAGCTGAATCCTGCCTACAGTGGGCATAATCAGGAAATCACCAAGATCGGAATGCCCCGTTCCGCTGAAGTGAGTGTGACTGAACCCGACAATGGTCTTGTCATTATACTGATAACCTGCACAATAACGATAAACTGCCCCGTTGTACTTTCCCTCGAATGCATAAGGTATTGTATCAGTATCCGGACTAAGCTGTACCATGCCGAAAGGCACACATGCTCCCGGGAAAACATGTCCCATTTCCTTCGTTCCGATAAAGGGATTTACATATCGTGTCAGATCTTCATCCCGGGACTGACCGCTGAGTGCTGCTGCAAGCATGAACACCGAAAATCCGGAAACCAATGAAACCGGTTTAATTTTATTCATAAACGCGTATATTTTTAAGATTCAGCCAAGAATATAGGATGAAGCAAGAGAAGTATATTCACTTATCTGCTTCTCTTCCCAGGCTTTGTCACGTTTCATCTCTGCAGCCATCACTGAAGCCACTGCAGGGGCCATCTCCAGGGAAGCTCTTGCATCAAGGTAGAGAGCCCGGATCCGCCGGGACAGGACGTCGTCGACGGTTCTGGCCATTTCATGTCTTACTGCCCATACCACTTGTCCGACAGTGAAATCGAAATCCGGATGAAGCAATCCTTTGAAAGCCGGATCTTCATCATATAGATTCATTATTCTTTCCCGGTCGCTTCCGTATACAGACATCCAGCCTTTGCCGGTATTATTCTCCTGGTATCCGTGGATCCTCAGGGTCCTGGTAAGACATCTTCTGAAAGGCAGCTTATTTGTTCTTATAGCCAGATTTACAGCGTCTTCAGCCATTTTCCTGTAGGTTGTCCATTTCCCCCCGGTTATTGTTATGAGCCCCGCTTTGGAAACTATCAGTTTATGACTTCGCGAGATCTCCCTCGTTTTTGCTTCTCCGGCATCGTTCCTGGGTGCAGCTAGAGGACGCAAACCTGCAAAGACACAAAGTACATCCTTTCGCTGCGGCTTTTTGTTCAGGTATCTGCCGGCTGTCTCGAGGATAAAATCTATTTCTTCTTCACGGGCCGCAGGTTCCAGGACAAAATCCTTTACAGGGATGTCAGTAGTGCCAAGAATAACCCTGTTGTGCCACGGGACCCCGAACATCACCCGTCCGTCGCTGGTTTTTGGTATCATAATGGCATCATCACCTCCCAGGAATGACCTGTCGACAACAAGATGGACTCCCTGGCTCGGCCTGACCAAAGGCTTTTGTCCGGGATTGTCCATTTTTAAGATATCGTCGACAAAAATACCCGTGGCATTGATAACAGAGCAGCCCCTCACTTCAAAGCTTCCGCCGCCGATCATATCTTCGGCAACTACGCCTGACACCTTACCTTCTTCATTCTTGATAAGGGCAGTAACCCTCGTATGGTTTACGGTTGCTGCTCCTTTTTCAATTGCAGTCTGCATGAGGTTTACTGCCAGTCTTGAATCATCGAACTGGCCGTCGTGGTATGATACGCCTCCCCTGAGGTTTTTCTGCACTATCATAGGCACCCTTCTTATAACCTCTTTTCTGCCCAGCGGGCGCGAATGGCCTATGCCCATGGTTCCTGCCAGCAGGTCATACAGTGTGAGGCCGGCTGTATAGAAGGGTTTCTCCCACCACTGATAATTTCCTATGACAAACCGCTGATTTTTAACAAGATGAGGGGCATTTTTCGCCAGGTAGCCGCGTTCATGCAAGGCTTCAATGACCAGAGCCACATCACCCTTCTGAAGGTATCTGATCCCTCCATGCACCAGCTTTGTGCTCCTGCAGGAGGTTGCTTTTGCAAAATCGGACTGTTCAAGAAGAACCGTGCTGAATCCCCTGCTGGCTGCGTCTATAGCAATACCAAGTCCTGTTGCGCCACCTCCGATAATAATAAAATCCCAGGTTTTATCTGATCCTTTCAGCTGCCCTATAAAATCCTCACGATCCAAATTTTTAACCCTTTACACTTTGGAATTTAGTTATCAACCCACCTCTCCCCCTCCCAGGAGGGGATATAATTAACTCTCGTTTCCTGATTTTTTTATTTCATCGTCAATCCGAATCCATAGGGAAAGAGCGGATCATAGTCTTCATCGCCAAAGTTAATCGGCTCCTGATCGATAGAAGCTGGCCAGGTGTATGAAAGCTTCCCGGTAAATTCATAATCCCCGAAGATAACGTCGGTAATTCCCAGGGCTTCTGTACCCGGGAGCCAGCAGGCGACAACTGCCGGAGCATCAGCAATAACCTTGTTCATGATAAGTGGTCTGCCGCTTATTACCAGCACCACATATGGGATCTTCATCTTCCTGACATTTTCTATTACTTTCAGATCGTCGCCAGTAAGGTTCAGGGAGGGATTATCGCCCTTCATCTCAGCATATGGAGTCTCCCCCACCACGACAATTGCAAGATCAGCTCTCTCCTTGGAGGTACCGTCTTCCGAGAAGAATACATTCTCTTCTCCCCTGACGTTTCTTACGGCATCGAGAATGGAAGTACCCGTAGTTATGGGGCCGGCTTCACCCTGCCAGGTTATCGTCCATCCACCGCACTGCGAACCGATATCGTCAGCCCGCGGGCCGGCAACCACAATCCTGCCGCTGGTTCCGGACAGAGGAAGAATCTGTTTTTCGTTTTTAAGAAGAACGAGCGACTCCCTGACGGCCTGGCGCGCCACCCTCCGGTGATAATCACTTCCCAGGCTGTCCCTGAGAGTCTCATCGGGAAAGGGATTCTCAAAAAGACCCATCCGGAATTTAATCCTGAGTATCCTTCTGACAGCATCATCGATCCTTTCCTGCGAAACTGAACCTTCGGCAACCAGTTCCTTAAGAAGCCTCACGAACTCCCTTGTCCTGTAAGGTTCCATGAACATGTCGAGTCCTGCATTGACACTGAGCTTAATAGCTTCCCTGAAGTCGGGAGCACATTGTTTCACTCCTTCCCAGTCGGAAACGACGAACCCGTCAAATTTGAGTTCATTCTTGAGGAGGTCGGTGACAAGGAATTTGTTTGCATGGCACTTTAACCCGTTCCAGCTGTTGTAAGAGACCATCACTGATCCTACGCCGGCTTCAATTGCTTTTATATAGCCGGGCAGAAAAGTGCTCCGGAGTTTGTCTTCGCTCATTTCAGCATTACCCTGATCGATCCCGCCTGTTGTGGCTCCGTCGCCTATATAGTGCTTGGCACAGGCAAGAACCCTGTATGGAGTTCCCGGCTTATCGCCCTGGTAACCAAGAACTGAAGGCCCGGACATCATCAGCTGCAGCTCAGTCGTCTCCCCGAAACCTTCGTATGTCCTGCCCCATCTTATATCCTGTGGAACTGCAATGCATGGAGAAAAAGTCCAGTCGAGGCCCGTTGCCCTGATCTCCATTGCAGTCAGGGAGGCGATTTTCTTCACAAGTTCAGGGTTCCTGGTGCACCCCAGCCCTATATTGTGCGGAAAGATGACAGCTCCCAGCACATTGTTGTTTCCGTGAAGGGCATCTATGCCGTAAATAACCGGTATCTGAAGACGCGTCGACATTGCGCTTTCCTGGAGTGACCTGTACATTTTCATCCATCCTTCGGGTGAGTTGGGCGAGGGTACGCTTCCTCCGCCGCTTAAGACCGATCCGAGACAAAGGTCCTTCACAAGTGTATCTATTCCCCTGAAGGCTCTTTCGCCCTGGGTCATCTGTCCGATCTTCTCATCTATCGTCATGCGCTTAAGCAGGTCGCTGACCCTGGCTTCCACCGAAGCATCAGGATTCTGATAAACCTTGCCGCATGAAACAATCAGCAATATGAATGCAGCATACAACAGAATTATCCGTGATGAGCTGCTCAGTCTTCCCGAAGTTCCTATCATAGTTTACTTACATTACCAATTCAGGTTTTATACTACTTACCTTTTCCTGTCATTTCATTGAAAACGACCAGTTGTTCCTTCATGGCGGCTACCCTGTCAGCAGGCTCAGTCCTTGCTTCCAGAAGGATCCAGCCTGAGTAGCCGGTTTCATTAAAGAGGTCAAACAGTTTCTGGTACGGGTAATCTCCAATGTTAAGCTCCCTGACATGCACAGTATCTCCGAAGTACTTTCTTACTGATTGGAAATTGGCTTCAAGGCCGGGAGGAAGTAGATCCTGGTCGTTGCAGTTCCAGCACATCACCACATTCTTCTCAGTCACCTGCTCGAATATCGCTTTCATGTTGGGAATCTCCTGGGTTATATTTCCATGAACCTCAACGCGGACGAGCTGCCCATAGTCCTTTGCGAACTTTCCGCATTCATTAAGTGAAGATGCGATCTGGGCAATGGTTTTTTCCCTGGGCACTTCGGGAGGAAGGTAATTCGGTTTCACCTTTATACCTGTGGCACCGATGTCTTTGCAGAGCTTGATATATTCCTTTGTACCGTCGATGTTCTTCTTCAGTTGTGCGGGATCGGGACTGTGGTACTCAAAATTGGCTCCGTAACCCACACAGGTAACAGGGCTGTCGGCGAATCTCTTTTTAACTTCCAGGCGTTGTGCAGCTGAAAGGTCCGTTTCCACCTTATGTGCATGCTGAACCCTCAGCTCGACACCAAGAAGCCCTGTCTTTTCACAGTTCGCGATCAGTGTCGGCAGGTCCCAGTCCCTGCCCCACTGATAAGTAACAAGGCCCAGCTTCATGCCTTTCTTTGCTGACGGCAGAAAACCTTCGAAATCCCTCATAAAAGCCAGTGCTGCTCCTGCACCCAGGCTTGTCTGGATAAACCGGCGGCGTGATAGTTCGTTTTTCATTCTGGTAAGTAATTGATATCTTGGTTAATAATTAGTCTTGCGGTCTTGCGGTCTTGCAGTCTTGCAGTCCTGCGGTTCCTGCTGATGCGGGATCTTCACTTCATTTCAACTTGCAGTCGTGCCATCATGCAATCTCGCAATCTTTTAATCGTTCAATAGTGCAATTTAAAGATAATATAATTATGCCTTGGTTATGGAAATCAATACCTGCCTGAGAAATCTTTTAACAGGTCGTTAATTTCGGTGTCTGTAAGATGAGAGCCTGAGCTAACGATAACCCTGTACCTGAAGGTTACTGATTCTCCTGGCTTCAGGGTGAAGTTCATTGTCTGCTTTCCTTTGGTAAAATCGCTCCAGCCTAGGGGATTGGCTGCAAAGAGGCCATATCCCCTTGCATGCCAGTATGTGGGGTATCCCTGGTTTTTCGGGTGATCGCATACCGCCAGAGATATCTTCTCATTTCCGATGATTCCATAAAGGTTCATCCATCTGGCCCGTGTTCCCCATACAGCTTCGCCGGTTACACCCTCGCTGCTACGGTAATTGCCTGTCGCTCCGGCTGCTGCATTCACTTTTTGCTGCGATGGTTTTCCCGAAGCATCAAGTAAAGTAACGTTCTCATTCAATGGAAGTTCGAGCTGGCGGGCCACCCTGATCCCGAACATGCCTTCCTTGGTGTCGCTGAATACTACGGTAGTGTCTGTTGCCGTCAGGGTTGTGATCCTGTCGATGATCCTAAGCCTTCCCTGGGCACGGAAATAATATCCGGTCTTTTCCTCAAGCAACGATCTTCCTTCCGGATCAAGCCAGCTTTCGCTGGTTTCAAGACTAGCGACGCTGGTCCCTGCTGCCAAGCTTTCGATTTTCCGGTGCTTTATCTCCCCGCCTCCCGGCTCCCTGAAGCCCCTGTAACCGTTGCCCCAGAAATCAAGGCCGTTCACCTTGCCATAGTTAAGCCAGATGCCTACCTGATGGATATGGTCGTTCCTCTCTCCCTCCCTCGGCCTCAGAGGAAACCCACGGGTTATTTCAGTGCCTGAGTATGTGCAGACCGGGTAAAGTACGGGCTTATATACATTCTCAGGCCAGATATAGGAAGTGAACAGTTTCCCGTCGTAAAGGACATCTATTCTCCTGTCTGCCTCATGGCTGTCGAATGTAATGCTGACATCCTGGCCGTAAAGAGACAGGCCTGACAGCATTAAAATCCACAATAAGTTTGTTCTCATATTATAGTAATATTAGAAAATGATGGCGCGGATCTGTGATCCGTGCCATCATTTAAAAAGAACTTTAGGCTTCAGCGTGTTTCCTCAAACCACTTTCGGAACCACGTATGGTGCACGGTATGCGCGGGTAAGGAGCTTATCAGCCTCTTTATCCTTAATGAATTTTTCCGTTTCACCGTTGAAGAGAAGCCTTCTGCCCACCCTGTATGAAATATTTGCCAGTGCCGGAAGGCACGCTGACATGTATCCGTCAAGGATGTCGCAATTCAGATCTTCATTCTTACCTGAACGGATAGCATCGATGAAGTTTGCATAATGGCTTCCGCCTCCCGGAGGTGCCATGAATGTAGGATCGGCCGGTCTGTCGGAAACTACTCCAGAACCTGCAAATGGCTGTCTCTCGCGTCTCCTGAATGCTTTCCAGGTGCCTCCGTCTATTTCAACATATCCTTCTGTACCATAGAATATGTTCCCGATTTGAATATTAAGGCTTCCTTCGCCGTTGGTATAGCGTCCGCGGGTTTCAAATTCAAGCATCTTGCCATCCTTGTATTTAAACACCGATGTCTGGGTGTTTGGTGTTTCCTGGGAGCATTCTTCCGGTTTGATGCCGTAGAGTCCGCCCATCGAGTATATTTCAACCGGGTGTTCATTTTTATTAAGTCCCCAGCGTGCCACGTCGAACTGGTGAGGGCCCTGGTTTGCCGTGTCGCCTCCGCCGGTAGCCCAGTGCCAGTGCCAGTTATAGTGAACCTTCTTCTCATTATAGGGCTGCCATTGGACCGGCCCGAGCCACATGTCGTAATGAAGTGTAGCCGGTGGTTCGCTGTCTTTGGCTATTCCGAAAGAGTCCCTGGGTTTGTAGCATGATCCCTTTGCCATGAATACATCGCCGATGCCTCCGTCATGGAGGAACTTTATTGCTTCCCTTACCCCGGCAATGGACCTGTTCTGAAGGCCTGTCTGAACCCTGACATTGTATTTCCTGGCAGCCTCAACCATTTTCCTCCCCTCGAATACTCCGTAGGTGGCAGGCTTCTCCACGTAAACGTGTTTGCCTGCCTGGCAGGCCCATATCGTACCGAGGGCATGCCAGAAGTTGGGGGTTGCAAAAGATACTGCATCGATCTCCTTGTCTTCAAATACCCTTCTCATGTCCCACACCGTTTGAGGAGTATCGCCTGTGCTGCTGACAACAGTTTTCACCTTTTCGGGAAAGAATTTTTCATCGGCATCACACAGTGTTTTAAGCCATACATTTTTAGTTTTCTTCATCCCGGAGAAGCTCCTGATATGGGTACCTCCCTGTCCTCCAATGCCAATCACAGCTATTGCCACACGGTCGTTGGCACCCTGGACAGCGTTGTAGGACTTAGCGCTCAGCTTCATCCCACCAAGGGTGATTGCAGCTGTTCCAAGTGCACTTTTCCTGATAAAATCTCGTCTGTTTGTCATTTTATGATAATTAAGTTGGTTAGATAAGATATGTTTTGCCGTTAAACGAATTTCATTTTTGAAGCCTTTTTTCTGGCTTTTTCGATCACGCTGGCAGTTTCGACCTGTATTCCGCCTTTAATCTTGCTTTCGTCAGCTGCCGCCATGAAAGTGAAAATTTCAAGGGTTTCATCCCTGCTGACAGGAGGAATGCCTGTGTCGAAGAATCTTACAATTTCCAGCAGCAGCGGGTTATAGCCGCTGTATTTCCCAAGCACGACGATCCCCTTTTCCCCGAACACAGTACCCCCATAATCCGACTTCCCAGAACGAATACCCCTGAAGGACCCTATCCTTCCGTCATCCCAGAGGCCTGTGACTTTATCAAAATTTTCTGAATGAGTGCGTGACACTGTTTTGCAGCCTTTGCCCATAAGAGTAAAGAGGGTTTCCACACCATGTACCCCGTACCAGAAAAGATCAGGATGTGTTTTTTCAAGTGTAGCCGGACTATAAGTGTCTACGCCAAGGACTTTCCCGATTGAGCCCTGTGATATTTCCTTAATACCCGTCATATATCTCAGTGATGATGAAGAGAAAACAGGTATCCTGTGATGATCGGAAGCTTCGTAGATCGCGACTGCATCAGAGAGTGAGGCAGCAACAGGCTTGTCGATGAACATTAGCTTTCCTGCCCTGAACACCGGCAATGCCTGTTCAAGATGAAGCCTTCCGTCGTTGGTTTCGAGCAGGACAAAATCAACCTTTGCAAGGAGCTCATCAACCGAATTGACAATTTCAACTCCCAGCTTCCTGACATCCTCGATGTAGCCGGGGATCCTGTCAACACTGCTTTTAATGTCGTTGCTGCCTTTGGGATATGCAGCCACAATCCTGTAACCAAGAAAAGCGGCATCTGCCGAGGGATCGTTGAGCGCTCTCGTAAAGGCTACACTGTGTGAAGTGTCGAGTCCTATAATTCCGATGCGCTTTGACTTTTGTAAGCCCTGTATGCCGGAAGTTTCCAGATTCCCTGCCAGTCCCAGGGTAAGCGATCCCGCTGCAACTGTTCTTATGAAATCACGACGTCTGATGTGATCACTCATAACCTCCCGTATAATTAACCTCCTATATTAGAATGTTGATATTCAAGTAGATACATAGAGAGCAAAACCGGATATCTTTTCAGCTCTATAAAATTATTGATTATTTTGAATAAAATATCATATGATTGCGTCCACATCCGCTGATAAATGCAAAACTTCAGCACTTTTCACATTTTTTAACAGCAGGGCCTGTTTCATTGATCTTATTCCAGCTCCCCGGACGATGAAAATATTCCCTCGGGAAGTGAATTTTCAAGATCAGGCAGGTCATACTTCTGAAGTGCACCAGGCACGCTGGTCATGATCAGTGTGGGATCATAAAACCTGGTCACGGCAATTGACATGAAGGAAGAATACTGTTCCGGGATCACCACCCGGTCGAAATCCCTGCCGAGTGCTGCGGCATGAAGCAAGACTGAAGCCATTTCCTTTTTTGCATACCCGATGATCAGGGTACTTTTCTCTTCTTCTCTTGCAGTCTTCGCAAGCCTGTTCAGGTCGCCGGCGAGTATCCCGACAATACTTCTTCCAACGAGCAACGAGGTATACCAGAGGTTATGCGACACTCCCCTGAAATACGCGTCCCCGCGCAAGGTTCCAGGACCCATCTCCCCTATTCCCTGGAGATCGGGAGCATACACGGTAATTCCTTTTTTAACAAACTTCTCTATTTCACCGCCTGCGGAGGCTTCAGCCGATTTACCCGAAGGATGAAGGTAGATCATTGCTTTACCGGCAGGATGTGCAGGTTTGAACACGAGATAGGGGATCACGTAATCTCCCTCCCCCTGGATGAAGTATTTCTCAATTGAATATTCTCCCCTTATGATCCGGCCCGTGAAGACGGGGTCGCTGTTTGTCAGGGGTTCAATATAGCCGGATAACATTCTGGCAGAAGCAACAGCATCAGGAAGAAATTTCTCCGGGGTTTTTCTCTTTTCATCCAGAACCTGCCTGAGTTTTTCTGCTTCGCGGAGATTAATGCTGAAAACGGTTTCGCCCTGAAGCGAAGCGGACACCTGGCCTGCAGGGGTTACCCTCAGTTCTTCAGCCGAAGGAGGAACTGTTTCTTCATCCCTGCTGCTGCCCGGATTATTAAGGTGTTTACGGAAGAACGCATAAATCGCCTCCCTGTTTTTCAGGGTGGACGCGTGTCCGGCATCATCTTCAGCTCTCGAAAAATTTCCTTCCATGCCGTAAGCCCTGTATATCCGGTGTACCTCTTTCTCCGTTTCGATGGCTCCCTGGATGCTGAACATATCGCCTGTTGTGGTTATCATAAGTGCCGGCCTTGGAGCCCTTACAATCAAAAAATCAGGATGATCGAGCCCATGGAAGATAAATCTGAAGAAGTTTTGTTCGGCATCCTGGGGTCCTATTGTCTGGAGGAGCCTGGTATAGCTGGTCAGATAATTTTCAGGTGCAGCGGCAAGGATCCTGTCATCAAAGGCCGCAATGTAAGCCGACTGTGTTCCTCCTCCCGAGCGGCCTGTAATTCCTATCCGTGACGGATCAACCTCTTTCCTGGTGAGCAGGTAATCCACCGCCCTTATGCCATCCCAGATCATGTATCTTGCCTGGGAGCTTCCCGTGAGGAAAGCCTGGGCTCCCGGGTAGGAATGTTCGCTGGTCGGTCCGCCGACAGATGATTTTCCTGTTTTTGAATCGAAATACTCCAGTCTTTCACCCTGTCCCACCGGGTCGAAGGCAAAAACTATAAATCCCTTTTTTACCAGGTTTAAAATTACATGTTGGTATACAGTACTCCTGTACCCCTCGGCCGAATGGCCGCTGCAATAGATTATTGCGGGGTTCCGGCTTTGTTTTTTAAGTCCGGCAGGGATGTATAGCGATGATGTAACATAAAACCGGGGCTGAGATTCGAAAATTATATGTTCTATCCTGTATGATCCTTTATCTACGGTTCTGACGATCCTGGCGTTCAGGGGAGTTTTCTCCGGGAAAGGTCCGACGATATCGTTAAGGATATCTTTTATCTGTGTTTGTCTCTGCTGCCAGCCGGCCAGTGTATTCAGTCCGGCTATTTTTTCTTTCCTGGCCTGAAGCATGAAGAATGCCTGATCGGAAAGGTAATGATAGAGTGAATTTTGTGCATCCGTATACTGAAGCCATTTATCCTTAAGGATGAGGAGGTCGTTCTGGGCGTTGGCGGTGAGGGATGCCAGGATAAGCAGAAGGAGGATTGATCTTTTCATAGGGGAGCCGGGATCAGTAAGGAATTATCAGATAATATAAAATATCAGATGAGATCATGTATCAGATAATAACTGTTATCAGATGAGATTAAATATCAGATGACAATAAGTATCAGATGAGAATAAATATCAAAAGATATTAAATATA
>JALONU010000261.1 GCA_025454775.1 Bacteroidales bacterium
ATGGCCGGAAGTAAATGGGAAAAAGGCTCCTTGGGAGACATGCCAGACCTTCTCCGGGTCGTGGGGTTATTACCGTGATGAGACATCATGGAAAAGTACACCACAGCTTCTTGAACTGCTCATCGAATCGGTAAGTAAGGGAGGCAATCTTCTACTCAATGTCGGGCCGACAGCAAGGGGAACTTTCGACTACAGGGCACAGGAGAGGCTTCAATCGATGGGAGAGTGGATGAAAGTAAATGGACGTTCGATCTATGGGTGTACTGAGTCACCTGCCGGAATTACAGCTCCTCCCAATACTCTTTTAACATACAATCCGGTGACAAGACGGCTTTATATTCATATGCTTGCTTATCCGATGGGCAGACTTGACCTAAAGAATATGGCCGACAAGGTGAAATACATTCAGCTGCTCAGCGACGCATCCGAGGTAAGATATACCACAGGACGGTCAGAAACGGCCAATGACCTTCAGCTGACGCTTCCTATCCAGAAGCCGCCGGTTGAGATCCCGGTTCTGGAAGTATTCTTAAAATAAATACCCCCATCCCCCCTGAAGGTAAGAACCCCCGCTGCTTCGCAGCACCCCCTAAAGGGGGTCTAAAATCCAATTCTTTTTTTGATTGTTATGAGATTTAGGCCCCCTTCAGGGGGCAGGTATCAGCCAGCAGGCTGATGACGGGGGTCAGCATACACCTACTCCAGACTCCCCACACACTTCTCAACTTCCGTAAGGATCTCGCACGACCTTACGAGCTCCCTCATCTTCGTATGATCAGGATAGAGAGGTCTGTCAATATCAAGAAATTCAACATGTTTCCTGATAACATCCTTTGCTTTCTGAACCCCTGTGCCGAACTTATATTCATCTTTTCGGAAGTCGAGAGCCTGCGCCGCAGCCATTAATTCAATCCCCAATACACCAAAGGCAGCTTCGAGGATCTGATTATTCTTAATTGCAGTGTTCATTCCCATTGATACGAAATCTTCCTGGTCTGCAGCTGCCGGGATAGATTGTATTGATGCCGGCATTGAAAGTATTCTCTGTTCAACTATCAGCATATCAGCGGTATACTGGCTCAGCATGAGTCCCGAGAACATCCCTGCCCCTTTGGTCAGGAAGTCCGGTAAGCCAACACTGAGGGCCGGATTGTTAAGCCGGTTCATTCGTCTTTCCGACATTACGCTTACCATTGTTATGCAGGCGCCTGCCATATCCATTGGTACGCAAACAGGCGATCCCTGGAAGTTGGCACCTGATAGAGTAAGGTTTTTTTCAGGGAAGAAAATGGGATTGTCTCCGACACCATTAAGTTCTATCTCAACCTGGCTTCGGGCATATGCAAGCATGTCGTGTGCAGAGCCTATAACCTGCGGAGTCGATCTCATTGAGTATGCATCCTGAACCTTCGATTTCACCCTTCCCTCTTTCAGATCGCCTCCGGTGACACATTTGTTAATTGCATTGGCACTTCTGATTGCGCCTTTGAATCCTCTAACTTCATGAAGGAGAGGTGTATATGGTTTCATGTTTGCCTTAAGTGCTTCGAGCGACATAGATGCGGCTATCTCGGCCTGCTTCAGCCAGTTGTTTGCATCAACAAGCCATATTGCACTCATTGCAGTGAGTACGTTGGATCCGTTGATAGTTGCAAGGCCGTCGCGTGCCTGAAGTCCGGGGATGGCAATCCCTGCTTTGTCCATGGCACTCTTTCCGTCGAGCAGTTCACCTTTGTAAAAAGCCTCTCCTTCTCCCATCATCAACAGGGCTATCTGTGACATGGGTGCAAGGTCGCCCGATGCACCAACGGAACCTTTCTGGCAGATGAATGGAGTAACCCCCTTATTGAGCATTTCGACCAGTGTTTCGGTTATTTCCAGGCGGTTTCCCGAGTTACCGTGTGCATGGACGTTTATACGGCCGAGCATAGCGCCTCTGACTGTTTCTAAAGAGGCAGGTTCTCCAATACCTGCAGCATGGTTATAGACAAGATATCTCTGAAAATCTTTTATCTGGTCGTCGTTCAGGACGATCTCTGAAAATTCACCGATGCCTGTATTGACACCGTACATAATTTCGTGTGCGACGATTTTTCTCTCGAGCATTGCCCGGCAATCGTTTATTCTTTTGCGTGCATCCGGATGAAGCTCCACTTTCTGTCCGTGGCGAGCGACGTTAACAACGTCATATATTGACAGGTTTGATCCTGTTATAATAAGTTTTTCCATTTGTATTATTTTTTAGGGTTAAAATTAATTGGTCAGTTTTTTTTCAACTGTTTTAGATCTCATTTAACAATAATTCTTATTTGACAATTTCTATTATTTGATAAATTATCTCATTTGATATTTACTCTTTTTTGATAATAGTTATCAAATGAGAATCATTCTCTATTAAGAATGAATCTAAATTAATACGTAACAGGAAATTGGGATACTCTCCCTGATGATCAGCAGAGCCCCGATCGGTTGACTTTTATCTTGTACTCAAGTAACCAGCTTAAATGCATGGCTTTTATTTATGACATCAAATGTAAGATAATTTTCGTAAATTTCTCGTAATAATTAAACAAGTCCTGTAATTCTGCACATTTTTGCCTTAACCCATTAACTTCTTAAATACTTCAGACTATGATCAAAGAAATAACTGTAAAGCAACTTAATACCACCAAATTCATAAATGAGAAGGTGGAGGAAATTAAATCCGCAGTAGGGAAAGGTATTGCCATAAACGCTCTTTCCGGAGGTGTCGATTCATCAACAGTAACCATGCTTGGTCACAGGGCTCTGGGGAAACAACTCAGGACTGTTTTCATCCAGAATGGTCTGATGCGAGATGGGGAACCTGAAAAAGTAGCAGGATTCTTCAGAAAGCTGGGTATAAAAATCGAAATCATCGATGCACAGAAAGAGTTCCTGAAAGCACTGAAGGGTATCACTGATCCTGAAAAGAAGCGTGAAGCAATTACCCAGACTTTTTACAAGAAGGTATTCGGACGTATTGTTAAGGAGAGCGGCGCAAAGTTCCTACTTCAGGGCACTATCCTTACCGATGTCGATGAGACTGTTGCAGGGATCAAGCGTCAGCATAATGTGTTCGCTCAACTGGGAATAGATCCTCAGGAAGCATTCGGATATCAGATTATAGAACCTCTTATACAGCTCCGGAAAGATGGAGTAAGGATGACAGGCAAGGCCCTGGGTCTGCCCGAAGAGCTCTTTGCCAGGATACCATTCCCCGGACCGGCACTGGCAGCACGCATAATAGGAGCTGTAACGGAAGAAAAACTTACGACGGTCAGAAAAGCTACGGCTATAGTGGAAAAGATGCTTTGTGCCACGGGAGCTTTCCAGTATATGGCAATTCTCCACGACGACCGCGTAACGGGAATGAGAAACGGGAAACGCGACTTCGGCCAGCAGATAGAAGTACGCTGCTGGGATAGCATCGATGCGCGGACTGCAACACCAACTAATCTGCCCTTCGATCTGCTTCAGAAACTTGCTGC
>JALONU010000088.1 GCA_025454775.1 Bacteroidales bacterium
TGAACAACGTCCTTTTTCCTTGGTGTTGCAGTAATATTACTTACCGTATTTTATTGAAGCCTGTGCAGCTGCAAGCCTGGCTATGGGAACTCTGTATGGTGAACAGCTTACATATGTAAGACCGTTTTTGTAGCAGAACTCTACTGAAGCAGGATCTCCGCCCTGTTCACCGCAAATTCCGATCTTAAGGTCAGGTCTTGTAGATCTTCCTTTCTGCACCGACATTGTAATCAGCTGACCGACGCCATCCTGGTCGATGGTCTGGAAAGGGTCTGCAGCAAGCATCTTGTTGTCGAGGTAGTCATGAAGAAATCCTCCGATGTCATCGCGGCTGAAGCCGAAGGTCATCTGTGTCAGGTCGTTGGTTCCGAATGAGAAGAACTCAGCGGTCTTTGCCATTTTGTCGGCGAGGAGGGTAGCCCTCGGGATCTCGATCATTGTTCCGTATTTATAATCTATCTTGCTCACGCTGAATTTCTTACAAACCTCAGCATAGACCCTGTCAACTATTTTCTTGGTGACGTCGAGTTCGGAAACATCGCAGGTCACAGGAACCATGAGCTCAGGATGAGGGTGTTTACCTTCCTTTACAAGCTCCATGGTAGCTTCGAACATAGCTCTCACCTGCATTTCGGTCACCTCAGGATATGTAACCCCGAGACGGACGCCACGGTGGCCCATCATCGGGTTTGACTCATGCAGAGACTCTCCTCTCTTGGCAACATCTTCCATATTAATGCCCAGGGCTTTTGCCAGTTCTTCCTGCTTGTCTGTGCTCTGGGGAACAAATTCATGAAGAGGCGGGTCAAGAAGCCTGAATGTCACGGGCAGGTTATCCATTGCTGCGAGAGTGGCCTTCATGTCCTTTTTTACAAAGCTGAACAGCTCGTCAAGAGCCTTGCGGCGCTCTGCCTCATTGGCGCTGAGGATCATCTTACGCAGAAGGAACAAAGGCTGTTCAGAACCTTTTCCATAGAACATGTGCTCAGTGCGAAACAGTCCGATGCCCTCTGCACCGAAGTCGCGTGCTACCTTTGCATCATCGGGAGTGTCGGCATTGGTGCGAACTCCCATTTTCCTGTACCGGTCGACGAGAGTCATGAACTCCCTGAACCTTGGATTCTCTGATGCATCCATCAGGGCTATGGCACCTGTGTATACATTTCCCCTGGTGCCGTTCAGTGTGAGTATGTCACCTTCTTTAATGACCAAACCTGTTTCGGATACCTTAGCGGTTTTTGACGAAGCATCAACATGGAGACCACTGGCACCTACGATGCAGCATTTTCCCCATCCACGGGCCACGAGAGCTGCGTGTGATGTCATCCCGCCCCTTGCTGTCAGAATGCCTTCAGCTGCACGCATTCCTTCAACATCTTCCGGGTTTGTTTCCTCACGGAGGAGAATGACTTTCTCACCTTTACGGAACCATGCAACTGCATCTTCGGCGGTGAATACCACCTTGCCTACTGCTGCTCCTGGTCCTGCGGGAAGACCTTTAACTACAGGCTTGACTTTTTTCTCGGCATCCGGATTGCAGATCGGGTGCAGAAGCTCGTCGAGCTGTGCTGGATCCACCCTCAGAACGGCTGTCTTCTCGTCGATGAGTTTTTCGTGAAGCATATCCATGGCCATGTTGAGGGCAGCTGTCCCAGTCCTCTTTCCTGCCCGGCACTGAAGCATGTAAAGGACGCCTTCCTGTATGGTGAATTCGATATCGAGCATATCGCGGAAAGACTTCTCAAGTATCTCACGTATGTCGCAAAGTTCCTTGTATGTTTTGGGCATGGCTTCCTGCATGCTCTTGAGGTGCTTGTTCTGTTCGTTCTTGGTTTCGTTGTTCAGCGGGCTGGGAGTGCGGATACCTGCCACAACGTCTTCACCCTGTGCATTTACAAGCCATTCACCGTAGAAAAGGTTTTCACCGGTAGCGGGGTTGCGCGTGAATGCAACTCCGGTGGCTGATGTATCGCCCATGTTCCCGAATACCATTGCCTGTACATTGACGGCTGTTCCCCATTCGTCGGGAATTCCCTCTATACGGCGATACGAAACAGCTTTCTTTCCGTTCCAGCTCTTGAATACGGCCTTTATGCCGCCTTCAAGCTGTTCCTTTGCATCGTCGGGAAACGGTACTCCGAGAACTTCTTTCACTTTCTTCTTGAATTCCTCAGCCAGGAACTTAAGTTCGTCAGCGGTTATTTCGGTATCAGACTTATATCCTTTTTTGTGCTTGAATGCATCGAGCATTTCATCGAGCTGCTTGCGGATACCCTTGCCGTCGACGGGTTCTATTCCCTCAGCCTTTTCCATAACAACGTCGGCGTACATCATGATCAAACGACGGTATGAGTCCCATACGAACCTGGGGTTGTTTGTTTTTTTCAGGAAACCCGGGATCGTTGAAGAGCAGAGACCAACGTTCAGAACGGTGTCCATCATGCCGGGCATTGACTTGCGGGCTCCGGAACGGCACGATACGAGAAGCGCATTCTCGGGATCACCATAATTCATTTTCATGGTTTCCTCGGTCTTCTTCATTGCGGCCCAAACCTCCGGCATAAGGTCGGGATGAAGCTTGTGTCCGTTTTCATAATATTCAGTACAAGCTTCAGTGGTTATTGTGAAACCTGCCGGAACAGGAAGTCCCAGTAGGCACATCTCCGCAAGGTTGGCACCTTTACCGCCAAGAAGGTTCTTCATGTCGGCCTTGCCCTCGGCTGTTTTGTTTCCGAAGGTGTAAACTCTTTTTACTTTTGACATAACGTTATGGTTTTGAAATAATTAATTATTTGTTTTTTCGAAACAGGTCGCAAAGTTAATATTTAAAATTGAATTTTGAAATCAGGAAGGACAAACGTATTCAGGCCCGTGGATGGAACATTATCAGCGTGTCGCGGAGGTAGCTTCTGTCGATGTGTGTATATATTTCTGTTGTCAGTATCGACTCGTGCCCGAGCATTTCCTGCACTGCCCTCAGGTCGGCGCCTCCTTCCACGAGGTGGGTAGCAAAAGAGTGCCTGAAGGTATGAGGGCTGATGTTTTTCCTGATTCCGGCCCTGGCAGCCAGGTCTTTTATTATCGTGAATATCATTGCCCGTGTGAGCTTCCTGCCTCTCCGGTTGAGGAAGAGGATGTTTTCATCATGTATCACCGGCAGCCTTCTCCTGTAATCCCTGTAGTTGTCTATTTCTTTTAGCGCCTTGCTGCTGACAGGTACAAGCCTTTGCTTGTTACCTTTGCCCGTGACAGTCACAAAACCTTCCCCGTAATGAATGTCGGTTATCCTCAGGTTTACCAGTTCCGACACCCTCAGTCCGCATCCGTAGAGGGTTTCTATTATCGCCCTGTTTCGGTGACCCTCCGGCCTGCTCAGGTCTATCTGCTCGATTATGCTGTCTATTTCCGCGACAGAAAGGACCTCCGGAAGCTTCATGCCAAGCTTCGGCGATTCAATCAGTGAGGCAGGATTATCATCTGTCTCACCTTCTGCGAGGAGGAATCTGTAGAATGCCCTTATCCCTGAAATGACCCGTGCCTGAGACCTCGCATTTGGATTCTTCCCATTGAACCATGATATGAAATCCCTGAGGTCAGAGAAGGTCACTGACAGAGGTCACTTGTTCCCGGAGATCTCAGTGAAGTAGCTCTCAAGCTTCCCGACATCATCGGTATAAGCTGAGATACTGTTCTCAGACAGAGATTTCTCCAGTCTGAGATAAATTTCAAAATCCTTTATCGCCTGTTTCCAGCTGAGACTCATTACGGTGAAATAGCTTCTGATCTCTCTCACAAAGTAACACAAACGGGAAGAACTATTTTAAGCCTTCATGAGAATTTTTGACTATTTTTACCGTTCAATACTGGCAGGATATGAACATTTGCATTATTAACGGACCAAATCTCAATCTGTTAGGGAAAAGGGAACCTGATAAGTATGGAACCATAACATTTGAGGATTACCTGGCATCCCTGCGACATATTTTCCCTGACACGGAGTTTTCCTATTTCCAGTCGAATGTTGAGGGAGAGATCATCGATGAGATCCACAGGTGCGGTTTCACAGCCGACGGTATAATAATCAATGCCGGAGGTTATACGCATACTTCTGTCGCCATCGCTGATGCAATTGCCTCAGTGAAGGCTCCGGTGATCGAGGTTCATATAACAAACACGGCTGCCCGCGAGGAGTTCCGGCACGTAAGCCTCATAGCAGGGAGCTGTAAAGGATCAATATCCGGGTTCGGACTCGACAGCTACAGGCTTGCAGCAGAGGCATTTCATGTAAAAAACGAAACAAATCCTCACAAATGAACAGGAAGAGGACGAAGATAGTAGCAACGATCTCAGACAAGAACTGCGGGCAGGAGTTTATCAGGCAGCTTTATGAGGCCGGTATGGATGTCGTCAGGATCAACTCGGCACATCTTGATATCAGCGGGGCCCTTAAAATTATCAGGAATGTCAGGGAAGTATCGGAAAAGATAGCAATACTGGTTGATACCAAAGGACCTGATATAAGGACTACAGCCTGCGATACGCCGATCACTGTCGAAAAGGGAAAGACGTACAGGTTTGAGGGAGGTCCCGGGCTTAAGTCTTCGGCTGAAACCATTTACGTTAGCCTGCCGGGATTTGCCAGGGATATCCCGCTGGGTTCACTGATACTAATTGATGACGGAGACGTACAGCTCAAAGCCATTGCACGGGAAGGCAATTCACTTTTATGCAGGGCGGAGGATGACGGCATTATAGGTTCACGCAAGAGCGTGAATATCCCCGGCGTCAGGATCGACCTGCCTTCACTGACCGACAAGGACAGGGAATTCATAAAAATGGCTGCCGGGAACAATGTCGACTTCATAGCCCACTCTTTCGTCAGATCAAAGCAGGATGTGCTGGATGTCCAGGCAGAGATCGATAAATATGGCAGTGATCTGAAGATTATAGCAAAGATCGAGAACCAGCAGGGAGTCGATAACCTCTCAGATATTCTCGAAGTGGTTTACGGGATCATGGTAGCAAGGGGAGACCTTGCCATTGAGATTCCCTACGAAAAGATACCTCCCATCCAGAAGATGATAATTTCGAGGTGCATATTCTGCAGGAAGCCGGTGATAGTGGCAACACAGATGCTTCACTCTATGATCGAAAATCCAAGGCCCACAAGGGCTGAGGTCAGTGATATAGCAAATGCCATTTACTCACAGACCGATGCAATAATGCTCAGCGGAGAAACAGCCAGCGGCAAATATCCCGTTGAATCCGTGAAGACAATGACCAGGATAGCCCTGGAGGTTGAAAACAACAAGGAAAAATTCATGGAGACTCCCTATCTGAACGCTACCGGGGAGGTCTCATCGTACCTTGCCAAAGTTGCCGTCAAGACATCAATAAGGATATCCGCGAAAGTGATCATTGCCGACACAACAGGGGGCCGGACAATAAGGGACATGGCTTCCTACAGAGGTTACAACCTGATACTAGCCCAGAGCTACTCCGAACGGACCATGAGGGAACTGGCCCTTTCCTACGGAGTTTATGCAAGCTTCCAGGAAAAGAGAAAGTCAGTTGATGAGTTCATCCATATCGCCCTGAAGAACCTTACAAAGACACATGATTTCAGGGGTAACGAAATTGTGGTTGTCCTGGCTGGCAATTTCTCCGGAGGATCCGGATTCTCATTTATTGAGGTCGGGACAATACAATACCTTAAGGACAGGGTTACTATTCACGAGGAGAGCTGAATGGCGTGATTTTTGAGGTTATTTTAAGTCCGCTTTTAACACAGGAATGATTAAAGCACTGGTTTTAACAGTCTGGATGATCACCAATCCTGCACACGTTTCAATGTCGAGCATTGAGCATGTTACGGGTACGGATTCCCTGAAGGTGCTCCTTAAAATGGATTACAGCCTTTTTCTGAAGGACTACCAGACAATTGACGACGACAGGGATCTTGCAGAATTTTCCGACCCCGGGACTTTTCCTGTAACCTTCATAAATAATTACATCAGGGCAAAGCTGGAAATTACTGTGAACAACAAAGATCTCAGCGGCAAGCTTCTTCAGTCGGACCGTAGCGGCAATGATATAATCTTCAGGTTCTTCTACCGCTGCGACAGGAAACCGAGGAGCCTGACAGTCAGGAACAATATCCTGATGTCACTTTATTCCGACCAGGTGAATATGACGATCATAAGGATCGGTAACCTGGAGGAAGGAATTAAATTTACACAGGGCTGTACTGAAGCCACTATCGGGCTTTAGATAATGACATATGAGAGGGACGAGGTTATGAAAAGAATGTGTGTGATAATGGTGTTGATAATGGACTGCCTGTTATTGTCAGCAACGCACAACAGGGCAGGGGAGATAACATACAGGCAGTTGTCAGCCCTTACTTACGAGGTAACAGTGACAACATATACATACACACTGAGCCTCGCTGACAGGCAGGAACTTGAAGTGAACTGGGGTGACAATTCCACCTCGAGGGCTCCAAGAACAAACGGCCTTAACAAAATGGGAGAGATCCTTCCAAATTACTATAAGAAGAACATCTATATACAAACACATACCTATCCCGGCCCCGGTGTCTACAAGATAGTTGTTCAGGACCCAAACAGGAATTACGGGGTCAGGAACATCCCCAATTCCGTGAATGTTGTTTTCTCCATTTCAACAATACTTTCTGTCAATCCATCAATGGGTTACAACCGCACCCCCATTCTGCTTAATCCTCCTTACGACAAGGCTGCACTTGGATATGTCTTTATTCATAATCCTGCAGCGTTCGATCCCGACGGAGATTCGCTTTCCTACAAGCTGACGGTTTGTACAAGGGAAGACGGCAAGCCTATAGAGAACTTTACCTTCCCGCCGGCGACTCACTTCCTTAAAGTTGACTCAATAACCGGCGACCTGATATGGGATACTCCCGCAGATACGGGAATCTATAACGTTGCCATGGAAATTCAGGAGTGGCGTAATGGCAGAAAGATCGGTACTGTGGTCCGCGATATGCAGATAGAGGTTTATGTGACAAATAACAAACCTCCGGTGATAGGTCCGCTGAAGAGCCTTTGCGTGGAGGTTGGGGAGGCAATTGACTTTATTGTTTCGGCTGCTGACCAGAATAACGACAGGATCTCTCTGAAGGCGACTTCCGGGATATTCGGAATTACACAATGCCCGGCTGATTTTGCCGGGATCGATTCCGTACCTGGTTCCTCCTCTTCAAGGTTCACATGGGTACCCTGCCATAATGCAGTAAGGAACCAGCCTTATAATCTGATCTTCAAGGCTGATGACAACAATTCCGACCTCAGGCTGTCGGATATTGATAATATGACGATCAAGGTGCTTGGCCCGCCTCCCGTTCTGCTCAATGCCGTACCCGAAGGAAAGTTCATCAGGCTGACCTGGGAAAACTATGGTTCAGATGTGATTACGGGTTTCTCTGTTTACAGGACAAACAACCCGACAACTTTCATTCCTGATTCATGTACAGCCGGTATTCCCTCTTCAACAGGTTTTGTGAAGATCGGGTATATAGCGGGCAGTTCGGCTGTGAGCTTCACTGATACCGACAACGGGCTTGGCCTTGACTTCGGGGAGGAATATACCTACAGGATCGTTGCAGTTTATCCCAACGGCACTGAAAGCAAATCATCCAATGAGATAACTTCAACACTTGTTGCCGGACTGCCGGTAATAAAGAATGTCAGCATCAGGAATACCCATGTTTCGAACGGTTCGGTATTCCTTTCCTGGAAAAAGCCCGACAGGATTGATACGATCCCTGGTGCTGTGGGACCTTATGAATACATTATTTCCCGTGCACAGGGTGTGGCAGGGACAAATTTTACAAAGGTTATAAGCCTGCCTACTTCAGACCTGAACGATACGGTATTTATTGATACCCTCATAAACACCCGCGATTACGGATACCTTTATAAAATGGTCCTTTGGAACAGAACACCGGGCAACAACTTTGTCCTTGGCGACAGCTCGTACGCCTCCTCGGTGTTCATCAAACTCAGCCCCGGCGACCGAAAGGTCAGGTTCGAAATCAGCCGCAATGTTCCATGGATAAACAACAGGTACGATATTTTCAGACTGAATAATCTTACCTCAGTGTATGATTCTGTCGGGACCACCAATCAGCTGAATTTCTCCGACGATGGACTGGTTAACGGAGAGGAGTATTGCTATTATATCAGGTCAGCCGGAGGATACCTTACCCCCGGGCTGCCTGTAAACCTTGTCAATTTCTCGCAGAAAGCCTGTGAGACCGCTTACGACAATGAACCTCCATGCGTGCCTGTAATCGTAAGTGTAACAAGCCAGTGCGACAGCTTATATAACACTGTCATATGGAACTTTGAGAACCCTTCATGTTTTGACGATGTTGAAGGCTACAAACTATTCTATAAGATGTCATTCGTCGAAAACCTCGACAGCATTGAGACAATAAATGACAGGTATACCCTTACATACAGGCATTACCCCGGAGAGATAATTTCGGGGTGCTATGCGGTATCTGCCTTCGATGCAAACGGAAATGAAAGTGAGAAATCGGATACTTTATGCGTCGATGAATGTAATTATTACGAGATCCCCAATGTTTTTACTCCTAATAACGACAATTTCAACGACAGGCTTGTCGCAAAAACATCCGGCCTTGTGGAAAAGATCGATTTCAGGTTGTTTAACAGGAGCGGGCTGCTCGTGTTCAGCACCGACAGGCCAAAAATAGAGTGGGACGGAACATATAAAGGAAAGGTGGTTTCTCCCGGAGTATATTTCTATCAGTGCGAGGTGTTTGAGAGGAGGATCTCAGGTTTGGAACAATATCGTCTTAATGGATTCGTCCATGTTATTACGGAAGAAGGAGTTAAGGTAGTGAAGGAGGAAACAAAATGAGAACGGTCAGGGCTTTACCAATAATTGCGCTATCATTGCTGCCATTGCTTGTCTCCGCACAGGGTACCTATGAACTTCTCCTCAGGTCGAAAGCGCTGACGGCATCCGGAAAGAACGCTGAGGCAATAGGGATCCTTTCATCTTCAGCAGACTTGCCGAATGATGTGAGACTTCTCACGGCCAGGGCTGATGCAAAACTTATGAACGGAGATATCTCCGGAGCGATAGAGGACTACACGTCTGCAGGAAAAATCAGGCTTAATTCAGGCGAGTACGGGCTGGCGAGAAGCTATGCCCGGAAAGGTGACCCTGCAACCTCATTATATCATCTTGAAGCCTGCCTGAGATCAGAATTAAGGAGAAGCGAGAAAGAAATACTTCTTGATCCTGCATTTGAGAAAATTGAGAACAGCCCCGAATGGAGAATGTTCTGGAAGAAAGAATGGTATTCTTCGCTCGAAAGACAGATGTCCGAGATTGAATATCTTGCGCGGTCAGGAAAAACCGGGGAAGCATCATCGATTCTTCAGGAAATCGAAAAGAATTACAATGGGATTGAGACGGCGTACGCCAGGGCGCTTGTAAGCATGTCAGCAGGTAAGTTTGCAGAAGCATCGGCTTTACTATCAGGGCTGGTGAACCGTGAACCCGGTAATGAGAAATTCCTGAGAACCCTGGCCTCAGCGCAGAGCTCTGCATCAAATTATGCCGGAGCATCAGCTTCATACACAAGACTGATCGATGCTGAAACCGTCGATCCGGAGCTATTCCTGCTCAGGGCGGAATGCTATAACGCAACAGGAGAGTTTCAGAAAGCCGGCAGTGACGTTGAAAAATACCTTTCCTTCATTCCTGACAGCCGGAAAGCACTGAGCCTTGCTGGAAAGATATCCTCAGCAGCTGGCAACAACCTTGGGGCGATAAGGTATTTCACTGAAAATATCAGGCTGCACCCTGGAGACCCGAAATGCTATATCGAGCGGGCTGACTCCTACTTTGTGTCAAAATCGTGGCAATGGGCGATTAATGATTACAGCATGTCGCTCGACCTTGATCCATCAAACTCCGATGCATGGCTTAACAAGGGCATTGCCCTGGCTAACCAGGGCAGGACTGAAGATGCCTGCCATGATCTGCAAAAATCGTTTGCCATGGGTAACAGAAGGGCTGCCGAGTATATCAGCAGGTATTGCATAAAATAGACATCCGGGAAGCTTTACCTGACGTGCTTCAGGATCTTGGAGAACAGGTCATAGGGTTTGAATGGCTTCAGCACATAATCGTTGATATTTCCCTCTTCCATTTTATCGTGGCTTTCAGACATTATTGCTGCTGTGAGCGCGACGATGGGTATGTTTTTGATTTTCAGATCATTTGATTTTCGGATGATCCTTGTAGCCTCTATCCCGTCCATAACCGGCATATGCAGGTCCATGAGTATCAGGTCGAAGCTCTCTTCTTCAAGCTTGTCAAGAACCAGCTGGCCGTTCTCGGCATGGGTGACGATAACCCCCCAGCCTGTAAGGAATTTGTTCGCCACAAAGAAGTTGATCTTGTTGTCCTCTGCAACCAGTATTCTTTTTCCTTCGAGTCCCTTGAATGATTCAGGAGTTTCGGCAAGTTGTTCCTTTGCTCCGGCGCTGCTGACGGTAAATGTAAGTGTGAAATAGAAATTTGAACCTACTCCCGGTTCGCTCTCAAGGGTTATTCTGCCCCCCTGAAGCTCGACGAGCTTCTTGACGATCGCAAGCCCCAGCCCTGATCCTCCAAATTTTCTTGCTGTGTCGGATGATGCCTGTGTAAAGCTTTCGAATATTTCAGCATGTTTTTCATGCGGAATGCCTAATCCGGTGTCTCTGACCGAAAATTCAATTGTTGTCTTGCTTTTCTTCCTTTCTGTTTCTCTCAGGGTTACAGTTATACCCCCTTCAGAAGTGAACTTAAGTGCGTTCGACAGCAGGTTGGACAGTATCTGGTTGAGCCTTATCTGGTCGCCTATCACCTCTGAGGGTAAGATTCCTTCACGCCTGATCTCGAAGGCAAGGTTCTTCGCCCTCGATCTGAAGGAATACGACCTCATAATTTCGTCGAGAAAATCATTGAGGTTGAACTGCATCTGCTCAAAGACTATTTTACCCGACTCCATCTTATTATAGTCGAGAACATCGTTGACCAGGGTCAGAAGGTGATTTCCCGAAAACCTTAGCGTCCTTATATAGTCCATCTGATCCTCCCTGGGATTTCCCTGCAGGAGCAGATTTGTTATTCCTATAACCTCATTCAAAGGTGTCCTGATCTCATGGCTCATCGTCGACATGAAGATCTGTTTTGCCTGTGCTGCCTCTTCAGCCCGCTGTCGTGCAACGATCAGGTTATCAAGCATTATCCTTCTCTGAATTGCAATGGCTATCTGGTTGGCGATAAAGTCGAGAACATACAGATCGTCGTTGGAGAATTTATCCTCATTGTTGTAATCCTGGAGGCACATAATCCCGATGATGCTGTTCTCCACCTTCAACGGCACTCCCATCCATACCTTGCAGGGTGTACCAACAAGTTCTATCTCTTTTGCTTCTTCCAGGATCTTCAGGTCATCCTCCTTGAGGAGAACAGACTTATTATTCTTGATCACATAGCCTGAGATGGTTCCCTTAGTGGGGATCTCGTAAAATTTATCCTTTTCATCCGCGAAGAAGGGCAGCGACATTGTGTCCGAAGCCTGGTCGTACAATGCGATAAAGAAGTTGTTCGTATCCCATATCTTGCTTAGCTCCTGAACAATTGTCGGGTAGATCTCCTTAATATCCATTTGTTTCAGTGCCGCAGACGAAATATTATACAGGATCTCCTGAAGGAGCTGATTCTTTTTTTCAGTTGTAATGTTCCTGTATATGCCTATGTTGGCAAT
>JALONU010000089.1:0-6337 GCA_025454775.1 Bacteroidales bacterium
CTTCTCCTGGCATGGAGGCGAACCTCTCCTTGCAGGGGTAGACTTTTACAGAAAAGCCGTTGCATTCCAGAAAAAATACCTCCGGACCGGTCGCTCTGCGCTGAACGGTATCCAGACCAACGGTACCCTGCTAAATGAAGAGTGGTGCAAGTTTCTCAGGGATGAGAATTTCATCGTTGGCTTAAGCATTGACGGTCCTGAAGAGCTGCATAACAGATACAGAATTAATGCTTCCGGAAAACCGACCTTCGGGGAAGTTATGAGGGGATATAACATGCTCAGAAAGTTTGAGATCACATCGGAAATACTCTGTGTCGTGAGCTCCGGCAACTCGTCCCGTCCACTGGAGGTCTACAATTTCTTCCGGGAGCTCGGGACCCCGTTCCTGACATTTCTTCCGCTGGTTGAGCGCGACGCATCCTGTCCTTCAGGTGTGACTGCAGAGTCAGTAAGACCCGAAGAATTCGGAAGTTTCCTGTCGGTAATATTTGACAGATGGATTGAAAATGATATTGGCAAGGTAAAGATCCAGATCTTCGAAGAGGCCATCATAACAGCCTTTGACCAGGATCATACGCTGTGTATTTTTAAAGTTGATTGCGGTGGTGTTCCGGTCGTGGAGCATAACGGTGATTTCTATTCCTGCGATCATTATGTTGACGTGGCTCACCTCACAGGAAATATTTTATCAACGCCTGTTCGGGAGCTGCTAAGCGATCCGCGCCAGGTTGAATTCGGACAGGCCAAGTCGCGTACTCTTCCCGGATATTGCCTGGAATGTGATGTGCTGGCAATGTGCAACGGCGAATGCCCGAAAAACAGGTTTGCAGTTTCACCTGACGGGGAGCCGGGGCTGAACTACTTATGCACGGGTTACAGGCAGTTTTTCAGGCATTGCAAGCCTTTCATTGAGGTTCTCAGAGATGTCAGACTTAAAGAGAACACATCCCCCTAGGATGTCATGTACTCATCCCCCCTGCCCCCCTTCTCTGGAAACCAAAGAAGGGGGGTAAATCCCTATAGATGGGCGTGTCTCCCCCTCTTTGCGTCAGCAGAGAGGGGGATTAAGGGGGTGAGTTAGTGAGACATACGAGTGCCTGTCCCGTCTTCTACTTGAGTTTCTCCTTAAAGAACCCTACCGTTCTGCTCCATGCTAGCTTAGCTGCTTCCTCGTTGTAGCGTCCGGGGTTTGTGTCGTTGTTGAAGGCGTGGCCGGTACCGAGGTATGTGAATATCTGGTATTCGATATTGTTTTTCTTCAGGGCTTCCTCAAATGCAGCGATGCCGGCGTTGATCCCCTGGTCATTCTCGGCGTAATGTGCCATTACCGGGGCCTTGATCTTTGCGACATCCTCTGCAGAAGGCTGCCTGCCGTAATAGGGAACAGCAGCATTGAGGTCGGGTGAGTTGACAGCCACCTGGTTCGTCATGGCGCCGCCCCAGCAGAATCCTGTACAGCCTACCTTCCCGTTTGATTTTTCGTGTGTCTTGAGGTATTTCACAGCTGCGACGAAATTTTTTGTTGTCTCCTCGCTGTTTAGCTGTTTGAACAAAGCACCTACATTGCTGATATCCTCCGGTGTACCACCGACAGGTGAAAGTGCATCGGGTGCAAGTGCCAGGAATCCTTCTTTTGCCATGCGGCGGGTAACATCCTGAATATGCGGCACCAGGCCCCTGTTCTCATGGATCACGATCACAGCCGGGAATTTTCTGCCTTTTTTCGGATAAGCCATGTAAGCCATCATCTCCCCTGTGGCTGCGGGATATTTGATCATTTCAGTAACAAGCTCAGGCTCTGCCTGCGGTTTTTTTCCCTTAATCAGCTCATTTTCTTCAAGGACGGGCAAAAGCATCATAGCTCCTGCCATGCTGCCGGTAAAGGCTGCTAGTCTTTTCAGGAAGCTGCGTCTGCTCAGCTCCCCTTTCCTGTAGTTGCCGTAGAGTTCCGATATTTTCTTCTCCATAAAACTGAGATTAAGTGATTGCTTTGATATAACCGTTTCAATTTACAAAAAATATCATATTTGATATTATTTTGAATACTAAAATATTAGCTTAGCCCTCAGGAACCGAAAAAACTACCGGAAAATGAAACAGGACATTGAAATAGCACAGGAAGCAAAGATCAGGCCCATAGTGGAGATAGCTGACATCCTTGGCATACCGCGTGAAGAACTTGAGCTTTACGGGAAATACAAGGCCAAGGTGCCGCTGCACTTCATCGATGAGGAAAAGATCAAAAGGGCGAAGCTTATACTTGTTACGGCTATAACCCCGACGCCGGCAGGTGAAGGAAAAACCACTACTTCTATCGGTCTTGCACAGGCACTGAACAGGATCGGTAAAAAGGCAACTGTTGTGCTGCGTGAGCCTTCCCTGGGGCCTGTTTTCGGTATCAAGGGAGGTGCTGCAGGCGGCGGATACTCGCAGGTCATACCTATGGAGGACATTAACCTTCATTTCACAGGCGATATTTCGGCTGTTGAAAAGGCGCATAATCTGCTGGCAGCATTGATTGACAATAATATACAGCTGAAAGAAGGGAATCTTGGCATCGATCCCCGGACGATCGAATGGAAAAGGGTGATGGATATGAATGAGAGAGCACTGAGGGATATAGTGATCGGCCTCGGGGGAACTACTGAAGGAGTACCGCGTCAGTCGGGTTTTGAGATCACGGCTGCCTCCGAGGTGATGGCCACACTCTGTATGGCCCGCGACCTTGACGACCTCAAAAGGAGGCTGGGGAATATTTTTATAGGATATACCTATTCGGACAAACCTGTTTTTGCCCGCGACCTCAAAGCGCAGGGCGCTATGGCCGCGCTTCTCAAGGATGCGATCAAACCCAATCTTGTTCAGACTCTTGAGGGTACTCCTGCCGTTATCCACGGAGGTCCTTTCGCAAACATTGCACAGGGGACGAACTCAATAATAGCAACAAAGACAGGTCTTTCCCTCAGTGAATATGTCGTTACCGAAGCTGGTTTTGCCAGTGAGCTCGGCGCTGAAAAATTCTTCGACATAAAATCACAATTCGGCAACCTGAGGACAAATGCGGTGGTAATTGTTGCAACGGTCAGGGCGCTGAAGTATCATGGAGGAGCTAAGCTTTCATCCCTTCAGAATGAGGATACAGAATCGCTTCAGAAAGGATTCGGGAACCTCGACAAGCACATCGAAAATATGAAGTACTTCGGATTCAGTCCTGTAATCGCTATCAACAGGTTTGACTCCGACACCGATGCGGAGCTCGACCTGCTTGTAAGGCATTGCAAGTCGCAGAATGTAAAGGTAGCTGTCAACGAAGCCTGGGCAAAAGGAGGAGAGGGAGCCCTGGAACTTGCCGGCAAGATCCTTGAATCGGTAAAGGACTGCCCTGACTGCTACAAACCTCTTTACGAGCTCTCGTGGTCGTTCGAAGAAAAGATCGAAACCATATGCAAAAAGATGTATGGCGCCGATCACGTTGAATATACCGTTAAGGCAAAATCACAGATTGACAAGATTGAGAAGCTGGGCCTTGGCAACCTGGCTGTTTGTATCGCCAAAACCCAGAAGTCGCTGTCCGACGACCAGAATAAAAGAGGACGGCCTGAAGGCTTTACGGTTAAGATAAGAGAGGTGGAACTCTCATCGGGGGCCGGCTTCATTGTTCCTATTGCAGGAACAATAATGAGGATGCCGGGACTGCCTGTTACTCCTTCTGCCGAGAAAATAGACATAGATTCAAACGGAAAGATCAGCGGCCTGTTCTGAACCTTTCCGACAGGGAGATTAAAATTACCCGGGCCGGCTATATAATAATAAGGTATATTTCAGGGGAACCGAGCCTAGTTTTATACCTGATAGTTAAAAATACTTAAATCATACATTTCTGGTTTTCTCAGGTCATTGGGTATTTGAATTTCCCTATCTTTAAAGGTACAAACTAACCGTTTAACTAACCAAAAATAGCTTTCCATGAAAAAAGAGAGAAAGTACTCTGTTTTACAGGGGAATGTACATTCTTTTGTAAAATATCTTTTAGCCGGGATGCTTCTACTGTTCCAGCTAATTGCATCTGCACAGGTAAGGACCATTACAGGAAAAGTGACCGTAGCCTCAGGTGACCCTATACCGGGTGCCACCGTACAGGTGCAGGGCACGACTGTCGGGACTCTTACCGATATCGACGGGAAGTATACTCTTCCCATTCCTGCCGGTGCAAAGACCTTGCAGGTCACCTTCGTCGGTATGGATCCCAAGGTTATAGAAATTGGCACCGGGAATGTTTATAACATTGTTCTTGCCGAGAGCACCACTCAGCTCGAGGAGGTAGTGGTCATTGGCTACGGTACACAGAAGAAGTTGTCTGTTACAGGTGCTATCGTATCGGTGGAATCAGAGTTCCTGATAAAAAACCCGAGCGCCTCCGTGTCGACATCCCTGGCAGGACGCGTTACAGGTCTTACATCGGTGCAGTACACCGGCCGTCCTGGTGCTGACGACCCGCAGCTCTTCGTAAGAGGACTCGGCTCACTTTCAACATCTGCCTCGCAGCCATTAATGCTTGTTGACGGCGTTGAAAGGTCATTCTCACAGCTCGATCCCAACGAGATCGCGAGTATCTCGGTACTGAAAGATGCTTCAGCAACTGCCGTTTACGGGATCAGGGGTGCCAACGGCGTTATCATCGTTACAACCCGCCGTGGAACAGAAGGAGCGCCGACGATAAGCTTCAGCAGCAGCTACGGTGCACAGGTACCAACCCGACTTGTGGAAATGGCTGACAGCTACCTCTTTGCCATAAAGCATAACGAAGCAACTCTTGGCGACAACCCATTGAACAAGGTCGTCTTCAGCGATGCTGCAATAAAGGCTTTCAAAGAAGGCGGAAACCTGATATACCCGAATACCGACTGGGTAAACTATATCGTAAAGGACGCTGCAGCACAGTCGCAGTATAACTTCAACGTTTCCGGTGGAAGCAGGAATATAAAGTACTTCGTTTCACTGGGCTATCTAAACCAGGACGGTTTGTTTAACACATTTGATACAGATTATTCCTACCAGTTCGGATATAAGAGATACAATTACAGGACAAACCTTGACCTTAATCTCACGGAGACCACAAAATTATCCCTGACCATAGGTGGCAGGAGTGAAATGAGGCAGCAGCCGGGATCACAGCCTTCCGAAGGTATATTCACGGTACTCTACTGGGCTGTCCCTTATTCCGGTATGCTCTACGAAGGTAAAAGGATCCTTCTGACCAACAGGTACATTCCGACGTCTGAGAAGAAAGACGGATTGAATGCAATAGGATGGGGTACAGGCTATCAGAGAGGACTGAACAATATCATGAACATGGACTTCGGGATCGACCAGGACCTTAAAGCCATAACGAAGGGACTTGCCTGGAGGTTCAAGTTCTCAAACAACAGCACCAATGTTCATAATAAAACCAGGACCACGTCAAAAGCCACCTATGATCCATATTACACATGTGACGTTGGAGGAACAGCCGGCGACAGCACAATTGTATTCAAGAAGAGCGGTTCGGACGGACTTCTCGGATACAGTGAATCATCGTCAAAGGCAAGGAACTGGTATATGGAAACCGCCCTTACTTATGATAACAGTTTCGGCCCTCATAATGTTACAGGGCTGCTGCTGTATAACCAGAGTAAAACCTTCTATCCTTCTCAATACTCTGACATACCGTTTGGATATGTTGGGATAGCCGGAAGGGTAACATATGATTACAGGATGAAATATCTTCTTGATGTGAACCTGGGGTATAATGGTTCTGAGAACTTTGCCCCCGGGAACAGGTTTGGGTTCTTCCCGGCAGTATCAGTGGGGTGGGCTGTGACGGAAGAGAACTTCCTGAAAGGAAAGATCGCAGGCCTGGACTTCCTGAAGCTGAGAGTTTCAATTGGAACAGTAGGTAATGACAGGCTGGGGAGCAACAGGTTCCTCTATTTGCCAGACAGCTACTCTGCAAATTCCGGATCCTACAGTTTCGGAACGATAAATCCAACTGATGTCAGGGAAGCTTCTGAAGGAGCCCTGGGTAATCCCAATGTTACATGGGAAAAAGCCCTCAAGCAGAATTACGGTTTCGACATGAGACTATGGAAGGGTAAACTTACAGCAAGCGTGGATGTGTTCTTTGAGAACAGGAAAAACATTCTGACGACAAGGAACACCGTTCCTGGTATCCTTGCCATCTCGCTTCCTGCACAGAATATCGGAGAAGTAGAAAATAAGGGATATGAAATCGAACTGGGCTGGCGCGACAGACGTCCGGGTGGTCTCAACTATTACCTGACCGGCAACATGTCATTCT
>JALONU010000089.1:6363-18128 GCA_025454775.1 Bacteroidales bacterium
TCTGTACAGAACCGGAGGACGCGTTAATCAGCCTTTCGGTTATGTATTTGAAGCATTCTGGTCGGCAGAGGAAGCAGCCAATTACCAGGATTATCCCGATGCATCGTATATTCCGAAACCGGGTGATACCCGATATGCCGACCTCAACGGAGATGATATAATTGACAGTGATGACCAGCGGCCTATAGGCTTCCCTGATTATCCCGAATACATTGCTTCCGTTTCCGGCGGCTTTGACTTCAAAGGCTTTGATTTCAGCATGCTATGGTCGGGAGTTACAAATGTTTCAAGGATCTTCACCGACACCTGGAGAATAGCTTTTGCTGACCTTGGCGACCGTTCCCTCCTGAAATGGCTTGCAGATAACAGCTGGACACCGGAAACCGCAGAGACTGCCAAGGCCCCGAGGATATCCTTCAGCGGAAGACTGAACAATACAAGGGTCTCGGATCTCTGGATAAGGGACGCATCATATATAAGGCTTAAGAATATTGAGATTGGATATACCCTGAAACCGGCATTGACGAAGAGATTCGGTATCTCCAAACTCCGGATCTACGCCAACGGTTACAACTTGCTTACCTTCGACAAGCTGAAGTTCATGGATCCTGAAGGAACCAGGGATTACCCGCTTGTCAAGATCTTCAACGGAGGTATCAATGTCACATTCTAAACAGTCTAAAAAAATGTATACCATGAAATACTACAGACTTATTTTACTGTTTCTGGGAATAGCATTAATTCTCGGATGCGAGCGCTTTCCTCTCGGAGGCGACTTCCTTGAAAAAGCGCCCGGCGTTGATGTTACAAAGGACTCTATCTTCGCCAAGGCGGTCTATGCTGAAAGGTTTCTCTGGGGTGCCTATGAGACTCTGCCCTATGGGATAAACACAGGTAACAACAACTGGAAAAACAAAATGTCTCATGACCTTCTTGAAAGCAATACTGACCTGATGCACTCCTACCTGAACTGGGGTGGTCCCTTCACTCTTTACTATCCGGGGATATATAACTCGGCCACGGAAAACAGCAGTAATGCAACAAAATACAGCCTTTACCAGGATATGGGATTTACAGGGATCAGGAGAGCCTGCATCTTCATTGAGAATGTCGACAAGGTTCCCGACATGAGTACAGAATACAAAAAGCAGCTCAAGGCAGAAGCAAGGATGATAATGGCAATCCATTATTCCGACATTTTCAGGCATTTCGGAGGTGTTCCATGGATCAACAGGTCATACGGGGCAGAAGATGATTTCAGCAACATCCCCAGGCTGACGGCACAGGCAACCTGTGATTCAATAGTTAGCCTCTGCGACAGGGCTATGGTTGACCTTCCCTGGAAGATCGACAACCTGGAGGAATGGGATGGCCGCTTTACCAAGGCAAGTGCCATGGGTCTGAAAGCCAGGATACTGCTCTTCAATGCAAGCCCTATCTTCAACGCAGCTGAACCCTACCTAGCAGGAGCAGCCTCTGATGCAAAACTGGTATGGCACGGAAGTTACGACGTCAACCGCTGGAAGCTTGCAGCCGATGCAGCTCATGCACTGATAGACCAGGCTGAAGCTACAGGCGACTATGGAATTTACAAGCCGGGGAACGGTTACAGGAAGGATTTCCAGGATGCTTATTACAAGAGAGGGACTGGTGAGACAATAATATCCATAAGGGACATGTTCCGGACACCCAACGCAAGTTGGGACTATACTTTCTACTGGAGCTCATATGGCTGGGGATCTACCAACCCGACACAGACTTACGTCGACATGTTCCCCATGAACAACGGGAAAGCTATCACAGATGGTACTTCAGGATATGATCCTGCCTTTCCGTACAGGAACAGGGATCCCAGGCTGTATGAAACAATTCTTACGAACGGCGATCCGTTCCGCGGAAGGGTAGCGGAATTATGGATCGGCGGACAGGAAAGAAGGACTGAAGCCCAGACACAGGCAAGGGGTGGTTACATCGTCAGGAAATTCATGCTTGACTGCAACACTGCTACAAGTTTTCAGTCAATAACCCACTGGCCCTACCTGAGGATGGCAGAGATCTACCTTTCTTACGCAGAAGCGATCAATGAATTCAACGGAGGCCCCACTACTGAGGCTTATCGTTGCGTCGATTTAGTCAGGAGCAGGGTCGGACTGCCGGGATTGCCCACAGGACTTTCGCAGACCGATTTCCGTGAAGCGATAATACTTGAAAGAGCACTCGAATTCGGCATGGAAGAAGTACGCTGGTTCGACCTTATCAGGTGGAAGAGAGAAGCAGATTTCACAAAACCACTGAAAGGAATGAACGTGATAGGAAGCTCAAATGCCGGGCCATTTACATATGTGACCTGGAATCATCCCACGCGCTATTGGGCGATAAACTGGTCACCGAAATGGTATTTCAGCGCCTTCCCGCTCAACGAGGTGAACAAGGGTTATGGTCTCATACAGAACCCGGGATGGGAATAACAGGTATTCGACTTTCACACATTTAAAAACGAGAACGATGAAAAACAGATATTCAATAAAAACCATATACCTGTGGCTGATTCTGATCCTGATCGCCAATCCCGTCCTTTCCCAGCAGAAACTATTCACCGGGACAGTGACTGACGACAATGGCAATCCGGTTTCAAACGCCCTGGTAACGGTTAAAGGAGAGCCTACAGTAAAGGTATTTACCGGTGCTGACGGCAAATTCGCAATTTCAGCTGATCCTGGCAGGATCCTTGAAATATCGACAACCGACAACCGTATGAAGGAAGTTCAACTGTCCTCTGAGCAAATGGATGTTACCATCGGTGAGGGCGATGACCTGATACCGATTGGATTCGGATTGCAGCAGCGCAGAAGTACGCTGACATCCTCTGTCGGATTTATTAAGGGCAGCGAACTCTCACGGAGCTCGGTATACAATCCCGAGAACGCACTTTACGGAAGGATACCAGGCCTTGCAGTACTGCAAAACGGAGGAGCAAGCTGGAACAATGATCCTGACATGTATATAAGAGGTGTCGAAACCTTCGGAATAGGAGGTCTGGTCAATACAGACATCCTGATTATGATCGACGGTTTTGAGGGACGTCTGTCCTCCCTGTCAATGGCCGAGATTGAGAATGTAGCTGTGCTGAAGGATGCAGCTGCCCTGGCTATGTTCGGACTGAGGGGCGCAAACGGAGTGCTGCTTGTAAATACAAAGCGAGGGACCGGAAAAGGACTGAGGGTAGATGCAAGCTTCGAGCATGGAATTACAAGTGCATTCCGCCTTCCGGAATTCCTTAACGCAGGGAAGTATGCATATTCAGTGAACTCTGCAAGGGAAAACGAAGGGCTTACCCCACTGTACCTTCCGGAAGAGCTCAATAAGTTCAGAAATGGTTCTTCTCCATACCTTTATCCGAATGTTAACTGGCTTAATGAAGGGCTGCAGGATTTCGGAAGGACAGATGTATTTAATGTTTCCTTCCAGGAAATTGCGAATTCGGTGAGGTACTTCGGAACCATTAATTTCTACGACGAGGAAGGGCTTCTGGGACCTGTTGATATCAATGAAGGCTATAATACCCAGATTGGCAACTTCAAGATCAACCTCAGATTTAACGCCGAGGTGGATCTTACCAAAAGCACAAAGCTCACAACCCGCATAGCAGGCAACCTGGGACAGAGCAGCCGGCCTGCGACCTCCACAAGCGAGAACGATGTCTTCAATATTCTGTATTCGACTCCTGCATCTGTATACCCTGTAATGACATATAACAAGGTTTTGGGGGGAAACACTTCTTTCCCAAGTAATCCTGTTGCCACAATTAATTCAATAGGATACACAGAGAGAGGACAGAACGAGCTTATGATAGATCTGCTGGTTGACCAGGATCTTTCCTTCCTGATGAAGGGATTATCCGGTAATGTCGGGGTTTCATTCGACAACGGATTTCAGTTCCAGGACGTAAGGTCGAAGCAGTACCAGTACGAGCAGCTTGTGCCAATAGTTGATGCTTCAGGTAATGTAACAGATACCACTGCCACTCTGTACGGAACAGACACCGAACTGGCATTTTCAACGTCAGTACCTTACCAGTGGCGCCGTTTTTCAGGAATAGGAAGCCTTAAGCACAACTATTCATGGGGTAACAGCAACCTGAGTTCAGTAGTCCTGTTCCAGGGTGAACAGCTGGTTATCATACAGCAGCATAATACATACCGGCATCTGCTGGCAGCCGGAAGACACAGTTTCTCCAAAGCCGACAAGTATTTTGCCGACTTTGCATGGTCGTTCAACGGTACCAACCTGCTGCCTGAAGGAAGCCGCTGGGGATTTTTCCCGGCAATTTCTCTTGGCTGGGATCTTGCAAAGGAGAGCATTCTCGATGGAGCTGAAGCTGTTGACATACTTAAACTCAGGGCTTCAGCAGGGCTTACCGGTAACGACATGGTAGTTCAGAACATTTCCAGGAGCCCCTATATCTCGGGGACAGGATATCGCTACCAGTCAAACAATACGAGTACCGGCGGACTCATGGAAGGAAGGCTTGCCTCGAGTCCCCTGTCGTTTGAAAAATCATTTAAGACCAACTTCGGGATTGAGGCTCTTCTCTGGGAAAGCCTGAACATTAACCTGGATGCCTTCTACAACAAGCGCACAGGCATACTTGTTGAAACCGCAGGGACAACCTCCGGGGTGATGGGCGTAATGCTTCCCTATGCAAGTTCCGGAATTGTTACCAATATGGGTCTGGAACTTGGAGTCGATCTGATGAAAAGCACAGGAGACCTTAAATACCATGCAGGAGGTTCGCTCTCATATGTTAAGAATGAGATAAAGGAGATGCTGGAAGCATACCAGCCCTTCGACTATATGTCGAGGACAGGCCAGAGCATCAGCCAGGCATTCGGGCTGGAAGCAATAGGATTCTTCAGGAATGAGGCGGAAGTAAATTCAAGTCCCAAGCAGACTTTTGCTGTAACAGGGCCTGGCGATATCAAGTACAAGGACCAGAACCTCGACAACATCATCAACGAATTTGATGAAGTGCCGATAGGTAACAGCACGCTCAATCCGGAGATATATTTTGCCGCTTCACTCGGGGCTGAGTACAGGAGCTTTGGCATTGAAGCCTTCTTTCAGGGTATAGCAAACATGACCCTTTACCTGAACACTCCTTCAATATTCTGGCCGCTGAGGGGCAATAATAATATCTCCACATTCAGCGATGGCGCCTGGACACCGGCTACGGCTACAACTGCCACACTCCCGAGACTGACTACAGGTGAAAATGCCAATAACTTCAGGCCTAATTCGATATGGTATGAAAGTGCATCGTTCCTGAAGCTGAGGTCGCTTGAAATATTCTACAGGCTGCCGCAGCAGTTGATCTCAAAGATCAAAATCGATGATGCAACACTCTACCTGAGGGGAATGAACCTGTTTTCGGTGGATAACGTTAAAGTTGTCGACCCTGAGGCCATTGGCCGGGTTTATCCTACCCTGAAGTCATTCAACGTAGGTCTTAAAATAGGTTTCTAAACAATCAAGTATATAATTATGAAACAAGTATATAAATCTCTTACAGAAAAGATCAGGTTCAACAGGACTTCGCCCGGATGGCTAAGGCTCTCCCTGATCACCCTGATCCTGGTTCCCCTGGCCTGGAGCTGCGAGTTCCTTGATTACAACGAACTGGATCAGTATGATAGAGACGATGTTTACCTTGAATTCGGCCGTGTCAAGAGTGTACTGGCAAATGTTTACAGTTATCTCCCTGATGACTTCAGCAGTGTCGATGGTGCAATGAGGTCATCGGCTTCGGATGATGCAGTGCATGAGTGGGATCTTTCGGATGTCCATAAGTTCAACGACGGCAGCTGGAGCGCCATAATGACACTGGATGATAACTGGAACAATCTTTATTCAGGGATCAGAACAGCCAACACTTTCCTGATCGAAGCAGCCGGCAAGACCTTTGACGATATACGGTACAATGACAACTACGCTCTGCTTATGGCACAGTTCAAGCTTTATCCCTATGAAGCAAGGTTCCTGAGGGCATTCTTCTATTTTGAGCTTATCAAGAGGTATCAGAATGTTCCACTTATACTTGAACCGCTTACACAGGAAGAAGCAAACTCTGTCACTCCGTCCACATTTGACCAGGTGCTTAAATTCATTGTGGATGAGTGTGACTCTGCTGCAGCCAAGCTGCCGATAACCTTTTCAACATTCAACAGTGCGGAAACAGGACGTGCTACAAAAGGTGCAGCAATGGCATTGAAGGCACGCGCCCTTCTGTATGCCGCAAGTCCGCTTCACAACCCGACCAACGATAATGCAAAGTGGATCCTTGCAGCACAGGCTTCCAAAGCTCTGATAGACCAGCTTTCCACAACTTATTCCCCGCTGCCAACCTACGCCAATGCAGTAAATGTGCTCACCTCCAAGGAGCTTATCTTCGAACGCAGGCCTAACAGCCAGGTAAGGACATTTGAGGTAGCCAATACAGCTGTCGGATTCATAGGTGGAAACACTGGCACCTGCCCGTCGCAGAACCTTATTGACAGTTATGAGATGAAGACATCCGGGCTCGGTATAAATGAAACGGGCTCGGGATATGATCCCCTTAACCCGTATGCAGGAAGGGATCCGCGCCTGGCAGCAACGGTTCTCTACAACGGCAGCACCTGGAGAACGCTGAAGGTTGAGCCATGGAACGGCGGACTTAATGGTCCTCCCAAACCGCATACAACAAAGACCGGATACTACCTGAAGAAATACCTCATCGAGAGTATATCCCTTGATCCGGTTAGTCCGGGTTCCAATTACCATTATTGGGTGATATTCAGGTACGGGGAAGTGCTTCTCAATTATGCCGAAGCTATGAACGAAGCTTACGGACCTGAAGTTGCAGGGCCGGCGCCGCTCGATAATCTGACGGCACGACAGGCAGTCAACCTCGTGAGGACCAGGGCTACAATGCCTGCTTTCCCGACAGGAATGAGCAAGGATGCTTTCAGGACCAAGCTAAGGAACGAACGCAGGGTTGAACTGGCATTTGAAGATCATCGCTTCTGGGATATCAGGAGGTGGAAGATCGGAGACCAAACCACCGAAATATATGGTATGGACATCGAGAAGAACGGGGATGTTTATACATACACCAGGAAAGTGGTTGAGACCCGGGTCTGGGATGATAAGATGTATCTTTACCCCATTCCTCAGTCTGAAATATTCATCAACGGAAACCTGGGCCAGAACGAAGGCTGGTAACAGGTCTGCCTGAAAACCCTATGAAAAGATCTGTCCGGCATGCTGAATACAAGGTGCCGGGCAGATACTTACATGTTCCGCTGACAAAAACGGACAAAATCTCTGAAACCAGCAGACGGGGCTGCGGTTTACATCAACATGATTTCCTTTTAAATCTGTCATAATTTCAAAGTCATGAAAAAGTATCTTCTCATTGCCTTGATTATCATTCCTTTTTGTACAACAGGTCAGAATAAAAAGTTGTCCTGGAGCGATGAATTCAATTATAATGGTTTGCCGGATCCGGCTAAATGGGACTATGAGGAAGGGTTCATCAGGAACAGAGAACCTCAGTATTACACAAGGGAAAGACCTGAAAACTGCAGGGTTGAAGGAGGGAACCTTATCATAACAGCCCTTAAGGAGGATTATAAGGGAGCTAAATACACCTCTGCCAGCATCATCACGAAAGGCAAGTATCATTTTACATACGGAAGGGTAGAGGTAAGGGCAAAACTACCGGAAGGTGTCAATGTATGGCCTGCCATTTGGACGCTCGGTACAAATATCGGATCGGTAAGATGGCCGATGTGCGGAGAAATTGATATAATGGAGTACTGGGGAACCTCGCCGAACTCAGTTTCTGCCAATGTCCACACGGGTGATTACAATCATTCAAAAGGCACCGGCAGGGGAGGCAAAATACAATGGGAAAATCCATGGGCCGATTTTCATATTTATGCCGTAGAATGGTATCCTGACAGACTTGATTTCTTCTTTGATGATAAACTATATTACTCCTGTCCGAAAAAGGGAGAAGGAATAGGAGAATGGCCCTTCGATGCCCCGCAGTACCTGCTTATAAACCTTGCCCTCACTTCAGGAAAAACAGGCATTGACGACAAGACATTTCCAGCTCAGTACCTTATCGATTACGTAAGGATCTATAGTTTCAACTAAAATGTTCCGGACTCAAACGAAAAAACCACAATAATGAAAACATTCTTAACAGGCCTGTCTGTTGCCGTGATAGTGCTCATGGCTTCATGTTCTTCTCCCAGGGTGGAGACAGTGACTTTCGAGGGACCACAGTTCGAACAAAAGTGGTCTGTGAGTGACCTTAATCCGGATATACCTGCCGATTGGTCAGCATTCGGATTCCTGACTTTTGAAATGAACTCTTCAACAACCCAGCGTTTCGATCTCAGGGTCTTCGACGAACAGGGAGTCAGAAGACTGACCATCCAGCCCTTTCAGGGGGCCTGGGTGAGGGCTTCCATCCCTCTTGTCCATTTTCAGACACGTAACACAAGAGGTATGGATATGGCAGCAATAGGGAAAACCGCCCGTCCAGGTTACTGGATAGGATTTTCAAGTGCCGTAGGACCTATAACCAATATCGACTCCCTGGGCGTTTCAATGCGACTTCCGATTAATACTCCTACCATACAGTTCCGTAATTTCAGGCTCACGATGGCTGCTGAAGATACTATATTCGGTCCTTATCCCCTCGTGGATGAATTTGGCCAGTGGGTGCCTGCCGAATGGACTGGTAAAGCCAAAACAATTGAAGAACTTAAAACAGCATGGTCGGAGGAAGAATCATCAATCCGCGATGACAGGTTCAGGGTATCGAAATTTGGAGGCTACCTGGATGCAAAAGTGAAAGCAACAGGATTCTTCAGGGTTGAGAAGATTGACGGAAAGTGGTGGTTTGTCGATCCGGAAGGATATCTTTTCTTCTCAACAGGAAGCTGCGGGATAAATTCCAGGTCGGAATTTTCGAGGGTTCAGGGCAGGGAGTATATCTTTAAGGAAATGCCGCCCGCCGACCAGCTGGCTATGCCCGGTCAGCAACGGACTCAGCAGCAGGGAAGACAATCACGGAGTTCTTCTTTCTACACCTGGAACCTGTATCGCAGGCATGGAGAAGACTGGTATAACAAATGGATGGACCTGACAGCCAGGAGGATGGGAGACTGGGGCATTAACACCATCGGCAACTGGTCGGATGCAAATTTTGAGAAGACCGGGAGAAGAGCCTATGTTGCCACACTCCGCGGATGGGGAATAGAAACGGGGCAGATGGGAATGCCAGATGTCTATGCTCCCGATTTTGTCGATAAGATCGACAAAGCCGCAAAAGACCAGTGCGAACCTCTTAAGAATGATCCTTACCTTATCGGCTATTTTATCGGGAACGAACTGCCCTGGCCAAGAAGGGAGCTTGAACTGGCAAACCTCTACTTTAACGGGGAACCGACACCTATGCAGGCAGAACTCAAGAAATTTCTTGCTGACGGAGATACCCCTGAGAAAAGAGTAGCCTTCATTCACGGAGCCTATGCGCGATTTGTCAGTACCATTAATGCAGCCATAAAGAAATATGATCCGAACCATCTGAACCTGGGTATACGTTTCGGTGGCTCCACACCCGACCCGGTTGTCCTTGCTTCAAAGGGTTTTGATGTTTTCAGCATGAACAGCTACGGATATGAGGTTAATAAGAACTTCATGAACAGGGTTTACGAGCTGACTGGGCTTCCCATCGTAATCGGCGAGTTTCATTTCGGAGCTCCCGGTAGAGGCCTTGCCCCCGGTCTGGCCCAGGTTATCAGCCAGGAGGAAAGAGGAGCTGCTTACAGCTATTATGTCGAAAATGCAGCCACTCATCCTGCCCTGATCGGAACGCACTGGTTCCAGTGGATAGACCAGCCGCCGACTGGCAGGAATGACGGCGAGAACTACAATATAGGTTTCCTCGATGTCACTGACCGTCCGTATGCCGAACTTATTGAGGCAGCAAGGACAACATTCAGCAGGCTGCTTGACATTCATTCCGGAAAAATACCTCCGACAGACAGGCAGGCTGTAAGGCAATAGAGGCAACGTGTCGTAACAGGATAATAAAAAAGAATTCTTATGAAGAATCTGGCCATAGTACTTTTTTTACTTGTGCTGCTGTCCTCCTGCGGGCAGAGGGAAAAAACTTTTATTGCAAGCTTTGAGGGAAAGGTTTCAGGGCAGACATGGGCAATTAAGGATCTGAACAAGGAACTTCCGTCAGACTGGTCTGCTTTCAATTACCTGACTTTTGACCTGAATGCATCATCTACACAAAGGTTTTTCCTGAAGCTTCATGACGAAGGAGGGATCCGTAGGCTCAGAAGGGTTCAGCCTTTCCAGGGCGCATGGGTGAGAGCATCGATACCGCTTGTCCATTTTCAGCAGAAAAACGTGGTGGGACACGATCTGGCTGCAATAGGAAAGAAACCTTTGCCCGGACTCACAATAGGACTCAACGACATGGTAGGGTCCATAACGAATATCGATTCAATGGGATTCATAATGGAGTATCCCATAGGAAACCCGACAATTGAATTCCGTAATGTAAGGCTGACCATGGAGCCTGAAGATTCCATACTCAGCCCTGTTCCGCTTGTGGATGAATTCGGGCAGTGGATACCGGCCGAATGGCCGGGAAAAGCAAAAACAATCGAAGACCTGAGAGCTGCGTGGGCAGCAGAGGAAAGTTCTCTCCAACCTGGTAACTTCAACACATCTGAGTTCGGAGGCTTTCTGAGTAAAAAGGTCAAAGCTTCGGGATTCTTCAGGATTGAAAAGATTGAAGGCAAATGGTGGCTGGTCGATCCTGAAGGATACGTTTTCTTTTCGACCGGAAGCTGCGGCATGCGTCCTGGTGGATCCTTTTCCAGGGTGGAGGGACGCGAATACATCTTTGCTGCCTTCCCTCCTGCAGAACTGGTAAGTGCGGAGAGGAGGATCGGTAAGGGAGCCTTCAATACCTGGAATGTATACCGGAGATTTGGCGATGATTACTACAGGAAAGGCCTTGAGCTCATAGCTAAAAGGATGGACAGCTGGGGACTGAATACCGTCGGCAACTGGTCAGATCAGTCGATAGGCAGGGAATTCAGGAAAGCCTATATGTCAACTTTGGGAGGCTGGGGCTTTGACGCAAAGACAATGGGTTTGCCTGATGTTTATAATCCTGACTATGCCTCTATGGTTGATGCAGCTGCAAAACGCCAGTGCGAACCCCTGAAGAACGATCCCTACCTGCTGGGTTATTTCGTGGGCAATGAACCCGCATGGCCCGGAAGGGAGCTGGAGCTTGCTGAAGTAATCCTGAAAGGGGATGCTTCGCCGATCCAGACTGCATTGAAAACATATCTTGAAGGCGGAGATACGCCGGAAAGACGAAAAACGTTCATTTATGACACATACATCCAAGCCATTAAAACAATCAACGCAGCCATCAGGAAGTATGATCCGAACCATCTTAACATGGGACTCAGGTTTGGAAGCACTCCACCTGAAGAGCTTACTGTTGCTTCTGCAGGAGTAGGTTTTGATGTTTACAGTATAAATGTTTATGATTATTCCATCCCTGTTGAAAGGCTAAACAGCATTGACAGGATTACCGGCCTGCCTGTTATTGTAGGCGAGTTCCATTTCGGGGCGCCTGAAAGGGGACTGGCCCCGGGCCTCGGACAGACCAGGGA
>JALONU010000090.1 GCA_025454775.1 Bacteroidales bacterium
GGGGTGTAGCACAGTTGGTTAGTCCCGAGTTACTCGGGATTCGGGCTGTGGAGGTTGGAAGTTCATTAAAAAGTATCGGGGTGTAGCACAGTTGGTTAGCGCGCCACGTTCGGGACGTGGAGGTCGGAAGTTCGAGTCTTCTCACCCCGACTGAGAAAAAACAAAGGCCTTGTATGTCAGATGTTTACAAGGCCTTTCTGTTAATAGTACAAAAAGTAGTACAAAATTTAACTTCTTATTACCCTGCAAGGATTCTTATCAGGTCATCATTCAGGTAGTACACTTCTGAACCATCTCGTTTAGGGGTTAGTATTTTTGCGTTTACCAATTCTTCCATTCGTTTTGAAAGAGTTGTCCGGGAGGTTCTGCCTAAGACTGTGCCAATTATCTTAGGTTTGATATAGGGTTGACTGAAGATGGCCTCATTTACCTCTTTTGTGTACCATTTTATTTTTGACTTTCCATATTTCAATGTTGAATCCATCTGTTCCAATATGTCGTTGATCAGATTATTGGTCAGGGCAGATGTGTTTTCTACGGCATCAAGCATATAAAGAATCCAGTATTTCCACGATCCCATTTGTGTTACAGCTCCCAGATTGAAATAGTAGTCTGATTTATTAATAATTATATACTTTGACAGGTAAAGAACAGGTTGATTTAATAGTCCGGATTTTACCAGATAAATCAGGTTAAGAATTCTTCCTGTTCGTCCATTTCCGTCTTGGAAAGGATGAATTGCTTCAAACTGGTAATGCGCAATACACATTTTTATTAATGGATCAGTCGGGTATTTGATATCGTCATTCAGATAACTTAATAGATTGTCCATAAGTTGCTCAACAATATCATTTCCCCTGGGTGGAGTATAGATTATCTCACCGGGGCGTAACTCACTCTGTCCTCTTTTGATAAAAACGTTAGCCTGTGGGGGTCGTATTCCGGAAGTTGTACTCTTGATTTGGCGAAAAATTGACAGTACTGACTGTAGATTTAAGGTATTCGTTTCTTGTTTCTTTTAATGCATGAAAGCCGGCCCACAGGGCTTCTCGGTATCTTAGAACTTCTTTCACTGCCAGATCCGCTTTTTCCTCACTTTTGTTATCGGAAACTGCTTTATATAATTCGTCTTCAGTTGTAAATATGTTTTCAATTTCAGTCGAAGTTTTAGCTTCCTGCAATGCTATTGTGTTTACCAGCATATAAGGATTAGGAAGCCTCATTACATTAATATTTACTGAAGCCAATGCTCTTGATGAAGAAACCAGCTTTCTTAGTATATCCGAATCATTATCTATTTCACCTGAAGGTGGAAGGTGTGGAAGGTCGTTAAATGGATTGTTTCTGTCAAATTGTGTCCTTACCATAGATGTTCAATATTTATCAAATTATGGACAAGGAACAAATTTATAATCAATTTTACTTAAAAACAATATAACATGTCCAATATTTTGATATTTCTGGACGTGTTGATTAAACATGTCCATATTTATCCCATATACATGTCAAATATTTAATCCAAAATGAATTGTAAGCTGCGTTAGAAAAACAAAACATAATACATTGTGAATCATGGACATGATTATATACACAGCTTCTCACTCCGACCAAGAGTAATTGCTAATCAATATAATAATTATGCATGCAAGATTCTTACCCCGAAAAAAGCAACGCAACACCTTCATCAATAGCACTGTTCTTGGCTTTTCCATGAATTATTCGTAAATTTGGATTGAAACTCTCGCTGGGTTTAATTGAAACATCCTGTTTAATTTCTGAATTGGAAATCACAAATGGTGATATCCATTAAGTCAGAACTATTAATTTACATAAATTAACAAGCTATGTGGACACCAATTTCAATTGATCAGTACGTAAAAATCCATTTGAGGAAAAACCCGAATGACCAAGAAAAGACACTTAAAATGAGGATTGATGCTGCATTGGACTATTATAATAATGGCCTAAAATGCCGGTGTGGAAATGATATCTGGATAGTTGGTTCGACTACGGCTCCTTTTGGTTGTTTCAGATGTATTACAGGGAAAGATCATCCCCGGGGTGATTATGAAATTGATTCAGCTCTTGACAAGAGGGATAAGGACGGAAGGAGGCATATTGATGAGATGGATCCACGAAAGATTAACGGAATATTCGATGATGATGGATATGAGATCAACCAGAAAACCATTAAAATGCAGCCACTCTGTTTAACATGCATGAAATATTACATCGATGACCTTGAAGAACAAATGTTATGTAACCTGAACAGACATGACCAGGCAGATGAGAAAGAATTCAAATGTGGGGCATACGAGAAATTATAACTTAAATGGAATATCAGAAAATATCATAACCTGTGAATAATTAATATCTGAGATCACAAGACCATTTTATTACTCTGGTTTCTGTATAAAACAATAAATACTATCAAGGAAATGAATTCAGAAGAAGATGATGATTTCACTGAACCGGAAAAACTCCCGATTTACAGGAAAGGCAAAGAGATTTTTGACCTCGTGCACAGGATCACCGACCTCATCCCTGAAGACAATGAGCACCTGATGTACGTCAAATCCTGCATGCTGGGCGATGCGGCCCTTCTAACAGTAAAAGTTGCAGGTGCCGAGGCCGCAGGGTTATATGACCTGAAAATGGAAAACGCCGCAATCATCCGTAAAGCAGCAAGGGATCTCGTAGTCTCCCAACATTCCCTTGAAGAATTTGGTTTTAAAGAGTCGGAATATTGCGAAGTGGTGAGAGAACTGGTTGAAGAATACAGGCTCCTTTTCATCGACTGGGTTGCCGGATTTGATAAATGGGACTATGTTATTGACCGCTGGGGTCTGTTCAACCCTCCTGGCGTTGGTCCGTTCGACAAAGATCCGGATGATGATATACCTTTTCATGGTTTTGAAGAAGATCCCGGCGATTGAAGCTTGATCCTTGCCCCCTTTATATCGGTCGCTGTTCTGTTTCCTTAAAGAAAATATCTGGTCCCGTCTCCGGAATTTTCATAACTTTACCCTCATACGCCCGCTGCGTTACCAAAACTGCTAATTTTATCCCTTATGGAAACTTCCGGAAACCAGGATCTGCAACTGGCATTTGACTTTGTTCAGTACACCAACCGCAACATTTTTCTTACGGGAAAAGCCGGAACAGGCAAGACAACCTTTCTCAGGGAACTGAAGAAATTATCCCCGAAACGACAGGTCATCGTCGCACCAACGGGGGTGTCAGCGATAAATGCCGGAGGCGTTACCATACATTCGTTCTTCCAGCTGCCTTTTCATCCTTACATTCCTGCTTTTTACCTTTCCGGAAGCAATAGTGCCGCGAAGACCGGTCAGGAAGAGCCTCCGGGATATAAAATGAGCCGTGAGAAGATCAACATAATCAGAAGCCTCGACCTGCTGATAATTGATGAGATCAGCATGGTGAGGGCAGATACGCTCGACGCCATCGATTCAGCCCTGAGAAGATATAAAACCCGTCATCTGCCCTTTGGCGGCGTGCAGCTGCTGATGATAGGCGACCTTCAGCAGCTGGCACCGGTCGTCAGGGATGAGGACCGTGAGATTCTTTCAAAATACTATGATTCGTTTTTCTTCTTCGGCAGCAAGGCTCTGGCCAATTCAGATTATGTCACAATCGAGCTGAAACATATATACAGGCAGACCGACCAGGCTTTTATAAGGCTTCTTAACAAGGTACGCGACAATAATGTTGATGCAGAAGTGCTGGAGGAGCTGAATAAAAGGTATATACATGATTTTGACCCGGATACAGGAGGCGGATACATTACCCTTACGACTCATAACAACCAGGCGAGGGCAATAAACGATTCAAAGCTTGATAAGCTTCCCGGAGTGCCTCAGTCATTCAAGGCTGTCATCAGGGATGAATTCCCGGAGCTTTCATATCCGAATGATGCGGAACTCGTTCTGAAAACCAGGGCACAGGTGATGTTCGTAAAGAACGACCTGTCGCCTGAAAAGCTTTTCTTCAACGGTAAAATCGGAAAGGTGGAGGCATTTGAGGAAGACTGCATTGTTGTAAGGTGCCCTGACGACGAGCTTCCTATATATGTTGAAAAGGCGGAATGGCAGAATATGAAATACACTCTTGATGAAGATACAAAAGAGCTTGACGAGACCGTTATCGGCACCTTTACACAATATCCTCTAAGGCTGGCATGGGCAATCACGATCCATAAGAGCCAGGGACTAACGTTCGACAGGGCGGTAATTGATGCAAAAGCCGCATTTGCGCACGGACAGGTTTATGTGGCTCTCAGCAGGTGCCGAACACTGAACGGGATTGTTCTCAGCAGCAGGATACATAACCGGAGTATCATTGATAATCCGGCTGTTTCTGATTTCATTACTGACTCCGTTCAAAGACAACCCGGACCGGCCCAGCTTGAAGAATCGAAAAAAGCATTCCGGCAGCAATTGCTTTCCGAACTTTTCGATTTTAATTTACTTACGGCCCGGATCAGTTATTGTATTAAGATTGTGGATGAGCACTCCGGCAGCCTTCTCGGAAATCCACGTGAAATACTTGAAAAGGCTGCTGCCGGCATTAAGGCGGAAATAACTGAAGTTTCCGGGAGATTCCGGGGACAGTTGAAAGAATTATCGGGTAGTGAACCCGGTACTGAGCCAGATAACCTGCTTCAGGAAAGGGTGCAGAAGGCAGCCCACTTCTTTTCGGAGAAGATTCTTTACCTGATGAAGGAAGTCCTTGATGGTTACCAGGCTGAGTCCGATAACCGAGTAGTTCGCAGATCAGTAAATGATGCGTTTGAACGAGCCAGGAAAGATGTTATCGTGAAGCTGGCCTGCCTGGATGCTGTAAAGTCGGGGTTTCATATCGGGAAATATTTGAATGCCAGGGCCAAAGCAGCAATCGACATCCCTACTGCGGTAAACAGGGCAGTAAAACCGGGGAAAGATGACTCCGGCATTGTAAGACATCCTGCCCTGTTCAGCCTCCTGAAGGAATGGAGAAGTCACAAGGCTAAGGAGACGGGACTTCCGCATTTCCGGATATTACACCAGAAAGCCATCGTAACATTGTCAAATGAACTTCCACCGACACTTGCATCCCTTAATCGTGTCAAGGGTATAGGAAAGAAGAAAGCGGATGCATACGGAAGGGAGCTTTTGGAGATAATCAGGGAGTACTGTAAAAATGAAAATATTGACCTGCCTGAATATCAGGATGACGAAAGAGGAATCTCCGAGAGGAAGAAAAAGGATACAAAGAAAACAAGCCTGGATCTCTTTAAAGAAGGTTGGTCAATTCCTCAGATCGCGGAGGAAAGGAAGCTGAGCATAACCACTATAGAAGGTCACCTGGCACATTATGTAAGTACCGGGGAGATTCCTGTGAATAAACTGGTTTCACAGGAATCAATTGATCTGATCTCCGCCCGTTTTAATGGCAGCGACGACCTTAAGATGGGTCCTGTCAAAGAGGCTCTTGGTGAAAGTGTGTCGTGGAGCGAAATAAGATTTGTTGCAAGCCATTTTAAGTATCTCACGGGAAAATAAAAGGCGGTTTCAGCTCCGGGCTTTCAGTTTGTTTTTCTTTGCGATAATCTTACCAGTTGCACTGTCCAGGGCAGCCTTAATCTTCACCAAAGCATCACCTAGGGCGTGCTCCTTTGAATCACCCTTGCCAGTAACGATCACCGGCTGAAGGTCCTTGACCCTTGCTTCAATCTTGCAAAGGATATCATCAGGACCTGTTTTCTGTGCACTCTGGTCGGAAAGGTGCACTTCAATCCGCGTAATTTTTCCTGCAAAGCGCTTCAGCGAACTGCTTATCTTTTCTGAAACAAACTTGTCCAGTCTCTCTGAGATCTGGATGTTCTTGTCGGAGTTGAGTTGTATTATCATTGCTGTAAAGATTTATTTCTCTTTCTGTTCATTAGCTTGAAAATCTCCATAACCGTGATCACAGGTATTGCCAGTGTAAATATCGGAAATATTCATCCAGTGAAACAGTTTCGATACGCAAAATGTTTTGCAACCTTCTGCAGCGTTTTACCCCTTTCCTGCGTATTATGGAAGTATCGGAAACCGAGAAACAATATCTAAAAATGTAATCATATGAAGAATAAGCTATTACAAATTTCAGCGATTGCGGCAGGGATATGCACGATCGTTTCTTGTTCAAAGCAGGATGTTGAAGAACCCAACCTGACACCTAAAAACATCACACTTACAGCGGCAGCACCCCAGGCCATAGAAAGCAGCAATGAATTCGGAATAGAACTTTTTACAAGGGTGGCTGAAACAGATGATATCAACTTCATGCTTTCGCCCCTGAGCGCCAGCACAGCTCTCACCATGCTACTAAACGGCTGTGGCGGAGATACCTATACCCAGCTACAGGGAACCCTGAAATACCCTGCAGGCATGACCATTAGCGAGATCAACGAAGCCTATAAAAGTCTTGTGGACCAGCTTCTCAATGCTGATCCGAAAGTCAAACTCTCACTTGCCAATGCGATCTTCTACCGCAACGGATTCACCGTAAAGCCGCCTTTTCTCGCCACGATGAGCAATGACTTCAGCGCCACGGTGGGAGGACTCGATTTTTCAGCTCCTTCAGCCCTGACGACTATTAACAAGTGGGCCAGCGACAACACAAATGGCAAAATCCCCAAGGTGTTGGATGAAATTTCAGCCGAAGCGGTAATGTTTATTATGAATGCACTTTATTTCAACGGCGACTGGAGTTACCAGTTCGATAAGTCGCTGACGCAGGACCGGCCATTTTATCCTGATGGAGGCAGCACAGTGAATGTGAGTACTATGAAAGGCGAGGTTGGCTCGAAGGTTGTCTTTGGCAATAACTTCAAAGCCATTGAAATGCCATACGGCCGTACAAACTTCACAATGGTGGTTATTGTCCCGACTCAGACCCTCAGCGTTTTCTTACCCGCTTTAACCAGCCAGTCGTGGGATCAGCTTACAGATGACCTCGACGCAGTAAGCGATTTCGGTGAAATCATTGTTCGCATGCCAAAATTCAAATTCTCATACGAGAAATACCTGAACGATCAGCTGCAGGCTATGGGAATGGTCGATGCTTTCATTCCTTACCAGGCAAACCTCTCGGGGATTTCCGACGCGTCGATCTTCGTAAGCTTCGTCAAGCAGAACACCTTTGTTGAAGTTGATGAAGAGGGTACAGAAGCTGCGGCAGTGACAACAATAGGTATAGAACTCACAAGCTTCCCTCCCCAGCCCCAGGAGTTCGTAATCGACAAGTCATTCATCTTTGCAATCCGTGAACGGACTACAAACACACTGATGTTTATCGGGCAGGTTGTGGAACCCTGATGGGAGAAGATCCAAGAAACAAGAAACAAGAAAGGAAAATGAGTAATGAGTGGTGAGTGGTGAGTGGTGAGAAAGATCTGTGGAAATCAGCGCGATCTGAGGGAAAACCCGGCACCCGGGAACAAAGACTATAAACAAATGAAACATATGAAGACGACAATCAAAGGATTTTTTACAATAGCGTTACTGGCAGCGTCATTGTCAGCTTGTAATGAAAAGACCGTTGAAAAGATAACTTACACGGCTAATGTGCCGGTGTATATGTCTTTCAATGAATTCCGCAGCAGCTTCAGCAAAAGCGACCCAGTGGAAATAAGCACCCCGGGAAAGATATATTTTAAAGATAATTACCTGTTTGTAAATGAAACAGGCAAGGGTATTCATGTGATCGACAATGCAAATCCGGCAAATCCCAAGAAGGTGGCTTTTTACGAGATCGTAGGTAACGTCGACATGGCCATCAGGGGGAATATCCTGTTTGCCGACAGCTTCATCGACCTTGTGGCGATCGACATTACCGATATTGAGAATCCTGTTGAAACAGGAAGACTGGAGAATGTCTTTCCCGAAGTTGTTCCCGAAGGAGATCTGTGGTTTCCATACGCCATGGTCGACAAGTCGCAGGGAGTCATTGTAGGCTGGGAGAAAAAGGAAATTACCGAGGAAGTAGAACCTGGCAGCCACTGGGGAGGATGGATCTACAGGGAGGACATGATGTTCCTGGCTGCAAACAGTAATCCGGCGCCGGGCTGGTCGTCGGGGGCAGGTACAGCAGGCTCGATGGCAAGGTTCATGCTCAATGATGAATACCTCTATCTTATCGCCCACCCCTGGATGCTGAAAACCGTGAAAGTTGACGAGGCCGATAAAATGAATATTGTAGACAGTGTGCTGGTTCCCCGGAATATGGAAACACTTTTCAGGATGGGAGGAAAGATGTTTATCGGAACAACCACCGGGTTGCTCATCTACGATGTCAGCAATGCGGCCAAGCCGGCAAAGATTTCATCTTACGATCATATCACTGCCTGCGATCCGGTCGTTGTCGACGGCGATTATGCCTATGTAACCCTGCGCACAGGTACAAGATGCACCAACGCACAGAACCTGCTTGAGGTGATAGATATTTCATCTGTCACGGCTCCTTTCCTGGTGAAATCATATCCCATGTACAATCCTCACGGGCTTGGTGTTGACGGTAACCTGCTCTTTATCTGCGATGGAGATGCCGGACTTAAGATCTACGACAAATCGGATCCCCTTAATATTATAAACAACAAACTGGCTCATTATCCCGATTTCTTCACTTTCGATGTTATTCCAATTAACGGGATACTAATGCTTGTGGGTGAGGATGGTATATATCAATACAATTATTCCAATCCTCAGAACATTGTACAGATAAGCCATATTCCAATAACCGGAGGCGGGAAATGAATGGGCTGGTTTATTCACAATAGCCGGAAAGTTGGTCCGGTTGAGGGTTGCGATAGTGCCATATTTAAAAATATGTACGATCCGGTCATTAAAACATCCAAATTAAGTTATATTGTATAGGCTTAATCTGGATGCTGAGGATGGGCAGAAGAAAAGAAGATGAACAGGGATTGTCAGACCTGGAGCTTGTCAGGCGTTGTTCGGAAGGAGATGTGCGTGCACAGGAACTTCTGTACCGGCGCTGGTTCTCATATGCCATGTCGGTTTGCATCAGGTATACAAAAGACGAATATGAAGCCATGGAGACCGTGAACGACAGCTTTATGAAAGTCCTCGGCAACGCTGATCAGTATGACGGCACAAAAGCGTTCAGGGCATGGTACGGAAGAATACTGGTAAATTCAGCAATAGACAATTACAGGAGGAACGCAAAACATAATTTCCACCTGCCTTTAAGCGATATAGAGACAACCGAAGAGGAGGAACCACAGGTGAATGCTGAATTGTCGGCAAGGGAGATCCTCGCCCTTTTCAGTCAGCTTCCTGATAATTACAAGGTTACATTCAACCTGTTCGAGATTGAAGGCTATTCGCACGAAGAGATAGGACAAATGCTTGGCATAACGACCTCATCGTCGAGGTCGAACCTTGCCAGGGCAAAGAAAATGCTGCGGGAGCTTTATGTGAAAAACTTCAACCCGTCTGTAAGAAAACCATGAAAGAGTTCGACGACATATTCAGGGAGAATGTCGAAAAAGCTTTCGGCGGCTACGATGCTGACCATCTGGCCGACAAGGGCTGGGATTCGCTAATGCAGAAGAAAAATGCCCGCCGGGGATTGTTCATTGTCTTACCTTTGTGGACTAAGGCTGCGTCTCTAGCAATATTATTGGGTTTGGGAGGGTATTTTATTTATAGCTGGTTAAACCGCCAGCCGGCCAGCGAAACAACTGTCGCAGCTTCATCCCCGGTTAAAGATGAAAGCGAAACTTCACTCCCTGTAGTGAGTACAGAAAAAATTTCAACCTTGCCCCACGGATCTAAGGAGACTCACACTGGTACACAGAAGTCAATGTCATCAGTCAAACCAGCGTTAGAGATCTATGCCGTAGCAAGCGATACGGCAACAAGGGAAATCACAGGTGACCAGGCAGAGCCAGTGCTGGCTCAGGTAGCCGACAACAGGATTACAGAACCCTCTGACACGGTGACCCTTCCTCTGGAAGAAGAAGTCCGGGTGCCGGTGGAAGAGATCTTACCTGAACCAGAAGAGTTAAAATCCGGCAAACGTTCCGGCAGGACATCAATAATGGCGGGTTTTTCAGGACTACTGGCAAGCTCAGGAGAAAGTTCCTCCGTTGCACCGGGGGTCAGTGTCGGCTTTTATCTTGACCAGAAGATCACCCGGAGGATTTCATTTCGTCCCGGACTTGCATTGTCTCGGCAGTCAATAGGTCTTGAAAATGACGGCGCCCTGCCTGCATCGGCTTACTCAATGCAGCTCAGTGACGGAACCAGCGGACAGGTTGATTCATACAGCGGGCAGCTCGATATGCTGGCATTTGAAGTGCCGCTCAACCTGGTGTTCAGGATTTATGAGAAAGGTCGTTCAGGGATCTATGTTTCGGGAGGGGCTTCATCAATGATCTATTTAAGCCAGCAGATGAAAGCCGGCTTCGTAAATGAATATACAAAGACAAGTATCAATGCCATGTCGGGAGAGGCAATGTCCGAGACAAGGTATAGTACCGTTGAGGTAGAGAATAATTACGGTGCTTTCAGCCGCGTCGACATGTTCAGGCTGGTAAACCTGTCGGCTGGCTACCAGTTTGGCTCCGGCAAATCCGGCACGATGATCATAGAACCTTTCGTCCAGCTTCCGGTTAGCGACCTTACCAGCCTCGACTTGAAAGTAAGGTATGCCGGTATTTCCCTTAAAATGCTCTTTGGTAAGCAGCAGCAGGATCCCAAATGACATTCTGAATTCTGTTCTTCAACCCGCTCCGGGGTTGTTGAGATTCCCACAGGCTATACCACGGACGTTACCGTGGATATTGGGCTTGAAAGCCTCCGGTTTTAAAAGTGCCTGATAAATCACTTCGAATTTAATGTAACCGAGGATATTGGAATTCATAGTCCTGATAACGGGACAGGCTCTTCGGATTTTTACTTATGCGATCAGCCCGGAGGGCTGCAAGTCCAATAACCATGGTTACATCCATGGTGGGGGAATAAGTGTTTCTTCAACCCCGAAGCGGGTTGAAGAAGGTCATCAGGAATGGATTTCTTCCCTTTGAATTGACTTCCGGGAAATGTCAGATGAGATAATTTTCTTATTTTCATCTTTCAAAATTTCTATACTATGCAGCACCGGCAGATCGGAAATACCGGAGTAAATATCCCTCCGGTGATCTTCGGCACCAGCGCCCTGGGGAACTTATATTCAGCCCTCAGCAACGAGACAAAAACCGCTATCGTGGAGGAATGCCTTAAGCATGTGCCTGCTCCGGTAGTATTTGATTCAGCTGGCAAATACGGAGCAGGACTGGCTCTGGAAAAACTGGGAGAAATACTGACAACGCTTGGAGCACGTCAGGAAGATGTCATCATAAGCAACAAGCTTGGATGGCTCCGCACGCCTCTGCTGACACCCGAACCGACATTCGAGAAGGGAGTCTGGTTCGGCATAAAAAATGATGCCCACCAAAGCATAAGCTACGATGGCATCCTCGAATGCTGGCAACAGGGAAATGACCTGCTGGGAGGAAAATTCAAACCTCAGCTTATATCCGTTCATGATCCGGATGAATATCTCGATTCAGCCCGCGATATTGCAGAATTCAAACAGTTTTTCGGTAATATAATAAAGGCTTACAGGTCTCTATCCGTACTTAAATCCGAAGGAAAAGTGAAAGCTGTGGGAGTAGGGGCAAAGAACTGGAAAACCATTAAGATGATAGCAGGAGAAGTCGATCTCGACTGGGTGATGTTCGCCAACAGCATGACCATTTTCAGGCACCCGAAGGAATTGCTGGACTTCATGGGACAGCTTCATGGAAAAGGAGTCGGGATGATCAACTCTGCCGTATTCCATGCAGGGTTCCTGACCGGGGGCAGCTTCTTCGATTATGTTTTCCTTAAACCGGATACGGCGGAAAGCAGGGCGAAATTCAAATGGAGGGAAAATTTCTTCACTGTCTGCAGGAAGCATAATGTAACTCCCGCCGATGCCTGTGTACGATTTGGCATGACACCACCGGGAGTACTGGCCATTTCACTAAACACTTCAAATCCCTTACGCGTGAAGAATAATGTGGAGTCGGTTGAAACTTCTATTCCCGACGATTTCTGGAAGGACATGATCGGGAAGAATCTTATCGATAAGAATTATCCATATCTTTGATTGTCATTGATGTCTGAAAATATATATTCCGGTTATGAAGAAGATGAAAGCAGCGGTACTTACCGAATACAGGAAAGTTGAATGGAAAGAGGTTGATGTTCCGGAGATTTCAGGAAATGAAGTCCTGATAAAGGTGGGCTATGCCTGCATCTGTGGAAGTGACCAGCATGTCTTTCTGGGAGAATTCCATCCACGAACCACCGTGCCATTGATCCAGGGGCACGAGTTTGCAGGAACAGTTTTTAAAACCGGCCCTGCTGTTAAATATTTCACAGCCGGCGACAGGGTGGCTGTTGACCCCATAATCTGGTGCGGTCATTGCCCGGCATGCAAAAGAAAACACTACCCGGCATGTTCCACCCTGAGGCTGGTAGGTATAGACCTCGATGGCGGTTTCAGCGAGTACATGAAAGTGCCGGAAACCATGCTCTACAAGGTTACGGACAGGATATCCGACAGGCATGCGGCTCTCGTG
>JALONU010000091.1 GCA_025454775.1 Bacteroidales bacterium
TCTCCGAGTTACCTCCCGTTATCAACAGTAAATCATATCAGTTATAATAGAAGTAAATTAAGTAATAAAAAGGTCAACGTTATTTAGGCATTGACTACTTGTAACTTGGAACCTGGAACCTGGAACCTGGAACCTTACCCCCTTAAAATTCAGTTTTCCAGATAGAAAAGTATCTCCTCCTGTTCCGTATTGTCGAGCATCGGTAATGCCGGTATATTTAAAAGACTGAAATCACCCGTATGTATTGCCGAGTTTACTGAAGTCCTGATCATATTGTAGCCATTCCTCACGGCAGCTTCGATGATATCGGGATCTCCTGCTCCGTCGCCGAAAGGCAGTGCAAACGTATTTACCTCAATTTCAGTCAGACTTTCAATAACTCTCCTTGACTCACCCATCTCATAATCGAGGAATGCCTGGTATTCCTCATCTGTCGGGAAATCAGGCTTTCTTCCAAGAAGAAACGGGTGTGTATAGCTGTGTGAACCGAAACTGAACAATCTGGCTCCTCCGTTGAGCATGAACCTGCTCATGGTTGATATCTCTGATCCCGACATGTAATTCAGCTGGCCTACTTTCTCAACCCAGATAAAGAAAGTTGCCTTCATCATGTACTGCCTGAGAAGCGGCAATGCCAGATCGTAACACGATTTGTCACCATCATCAAAGCATATAATTGCGGAATGACCTGACGGCATCTTCCCCGACTCCCTGATTATCAGCAAATCGTTAAAGCTTAATACTCGTATATTGTTGGATATCAAATATTCAAGATCATTTTCAAATTCAGAGGCACTCCTTTCATACAAGTTGGAAGGCTCTCCCTGCCTGATCACATGATACATGAGTACGACAATACTTCCCTCTTCAGGCAGAGGTTCCTCGTCCACACAGGCTGTGAAAAGAAACGGCAGAAGCCCGACAATTAGTAATACAACACAAGATAGTTTCCTCTTCATCGTAAAATATTCCCGTGACGTAAAATAAACAAAAAAGCCTTTCTCCGTGAAGAGAAAGGCTTCAAATCTATTCTTGCATGACTTTATTTCTGCTCGAGAGCATCAAGTTTTGCTTTTAACTCATCGTATTCCTTGGTCATTTTCATCCTGTAGTACAGTTCTTTAAGGCTCTGCATGGTATACTTGTCGTTGGGATTTAGTTCATAAGCCTTCTGCATGTATGGAAGGGCCTTGTTATAGACCTTGTTGAGCTCAGCAACAGCTTCTTCGTACTTCTTCACGTCCATGATATCGTTGGCCTTCTGGTTCATCTCATATGCCTTGTTGATATAGGAAGCTCCCATGGCATAATGTGTTTCTGCCAGGCCTGAGTTGAGTTCAAGAGCCCTTGTCAGCTCGGTTATAGCTTCATCATACTTGTTCAGGTTGAGGTAAGTAATACCTGAAGCAAACCAGAGGCTGTAATTATCGGGATCTGATTTCTTGGCAGCATTGAGGTACTTGAGGGCTTCGAGCGGCTTGTTGCTCTTAAGGTATAGGTCGGCGAGCTGGAAGTTGATGGTATTGTCACCGGGGAACTTGTTGGGAAGATCAAGAAGATATGCTTCTGCCTTCACCGTATCGCCCTGACCGAGAAAACATTCATAGATCCTGAAATATGGGTTGATGCCGAGGTACTTGAGTTCGCCGCATCTCTCATAATACTTGATTGCCTGGTCGTATTTCTTTGCATTCTGTGCTGCGAGGCCTGCATTGAAATACATACCTGTGTCAAGACCTCCGGCATAAAGTTCGCCTTCGTTGATCTTTATCTGAACGCCGAAAGCTTTCAGGGCGCCTTCATAATCGCCTTCTTCGAATTTCTTGCTTCCCTGTGAGAAAAGATCCTGGGCCAGCGAGTTATAAACCATCTGTGAAAGGATCTTCTTCTTTGTAGTTCCTTTTGTGTCAAGCTCCATGGCTTTCTCGTATGCGGCATAGGCTTCTGCCAGAGGGTCGGCATAATAAGCATTGTACTTGGGATTGTCAGCCTGGTAAACTGCCTGGCACAGTTTTCCCTTAACAAAATATGTATTGAACCAGTTCATTGATTTTTCATTTGCAAGAGCCTGGTCTATTGCTTCCTTTGCCTTGTCGAGCATACCCTGGTCAATGAAGCTCTGTGCGGAAGTGACCTTGCCCTTCTGGGCTATAGCTCCGAATGAGATTGTGATGACAGCTAACAGCAGAAAAACTTTTTTCATGATTATTCTTTTAATTTAAATTGTTTTACTCTTAAAAACGCTCCAAATTTATAACATTAGTTATTAATCTTCAAATTCTTTGCCAATTTCCTGAGTGGGCAGGTTTTTTTCATCTCCACCGTTTTTTTCATCCTCTCCCTCTTCTGTCACCTCCACACACGCAACCGAAGCAATAGTGTCATTTTCCCTGAGGTTTATAAGTCTTACTCCCTGTGTTGCCCTGCCCCTTATTTTCAGTGCAGCGACTGGACTTCTGAGGATGTTCCCAGACTGGGTTATTATCATAAGATCGTGATTGTCGGTAACGTCCTTCAGTGCTATAAGTGATCCTGTTTTGTCGGTCAGCTTTATGGTTTTGACTCCTTTTCCGCCCCTGTTCGTTATCCTGTACTCATCGATATCTGATCTTTTTCCATAACCTTTTTCTGCTACCACAAGAACATCCTTTTCCTTGTTCTCGACAGTGATCATACCTACCACGATGTCGGTCTCTTCGTCTGCCAATCTTATCCCTCTCACTCCTGATGCGGTTCTTCCCATCGGCCTTACGGCTTTTTCGGGGAAGCGTATCGCGCGGCCCGATTTCACTGCAAGCATGATCTGATGATTGCCGTTTGTCATCCTGGCCTCGAGAAGCTCATCTCCTTCCCTTACCGTAATTGCATTAACACCGTTGGTACGTGGTCTGGAATATGCTTCAAGGGATGTTTTCTTGATGATGCCCTTTGTTGTGCAGAGCACGATGAAATTATTGTTAATATATTCCGGTTCATTGAGGTTCTTAACGTTGATAAAGGCCTTGACGGTGTCGCCCGGCTCTATGCTTATAAGATTCTGCATGGCCCTTCCCTTGGAAGTCCTCGAACCTTCGGGTATGCTGTAAACCTTTAGCCAGTAGCATTTGCCCCTGCTGGTGAAGAAGAGCATGGTGTTGTGCATGGTGGCGATGTAGAGGTGCTCGATGAAATCCTCATCCCTGGTGCTCCCGCCTTTCGAGCCAGTTCCTCCCCTGTTCTGCCTCCTGAATTCAGTAAGTGGTGTCCTTTTAATATATCCGAGGTGCGATATAGTGATCACCATCTCATCGTCGGCATAGAAATCCTCGGGATTGAACTCCTCTGCGTTGGGGATGATCTCCGTCCTTCTGTCGTCACCGTATTTTTCCTTTATCTCCAGGAGTTCATCCTTAATGATCTTCATCTGCAGTTCGACACTTTCAAGGACGCTCTTCAGGTACGCAATAAGGTCCATAACCTCCTTGTATTCAGCCCTCAGCTTATCCTGTTCGAGTCCGGTGAGCTGGCGCAGCCTCATGTCGACAATTGCTCTCGACTGTATATCCGACAATCCGAACCTCTCCATCAGTCTCTCGCGTGCTTCGTCGGGATTTTTCGATGCTTTAATGATCGCGATCACCTCGTCGATATTATCGCTGGCAATGATGAGGCCTTCAAGAATATGAGCGCGTTTCTCGGCCTGGTCGAGGTCGAACTTTGTTCTGCGCATGACCACGTCGTGCCTGTGCTTCACAAAATAATGTATCAGCTCCCTGGTGTTCAGCGTGCGGGGCCTTCCCTTTACCAGGGCTATGTTGTTTATGTTGAAGGTGGTCTGAAGCTGTGAATACTTGTACAGGTTGTTGAGAACCACGCTGGCACTGGCATCCTTCTTCAGAATGATCACGATGCGCATTCCGTTCCTGTCGGATTCGTCATTGATATATGAAATACCCTCGAGTTTCTTTTCGTTTATCAGTCCGGCAATCTTCTGGATCATTTCCGCCTTGTTGACCATGTAGGGTATTTCGGTGACAATGATGCATTCCCTTCCTGAGTGGGTGATCTCTATCTCGGTCTTAGCCCTTACGACAATCCTGCCGCGGCCTGTCTCACATGCATCGCGGATGCCCTGTTCTCCGTAGATAATTCCGCCTGTGGGGAAATCAGGTCCTTTAACGTATTTAAGTATCTCGTCGGTGGTGATCTCGTTGTTATCGATAAAGGCAACCGTAGCATCGATTATTTCGCTGAGATTGTGAGGTGCCATGTTGGTCGCCATACCCACTGCAATTCCTGATGCACCGTTTACCAGAAGGTTTGGTATCCTGGTGGGCAGCACGGCAGGCTCCTGCAGGGAATCGTCGAAGTTCGACTGGAAGTCGACTGTTTCCTTGTCAATGTCGGCAAGGGTCTCCTCAGCTATCTTTCTCAGTCTTGCCTCCGTGTAACGCATCGCTGCAGGGCTGTCGCCGTCGACAGAACCGAAGTTACCCTGCCCGTCCACAAGGGGATATCGCATCGACCACTCCTGGGCCATCCTTACCATAGCCTCATAAACCGACGAATCGCCGTGGGGGTGATATTTACCAAGCACCTCTCCCACTATCCTTGCTGATTTCTTGTAAGACTTGTTCGAAAGTACACCCAGTTCCGACATTCCGAACAGCACTCGCCTGTGAACAGGCTTAAGCCCGTCCCTCACGTCAGGTAAAGCCCTCGACACAATGACCGACATGGAATAATCGATGTATGCCGATTTCATCTCCTCCTCAATGTTTACCTGCACTATCCTCTCTCTCTCTGACATAAGATGTTATATATTAAATAATTACAAAGAATAAACAACTTTTTTCATTTGCCGTACGAAAATAGTGATAATTTGCCTTACAGGAGGCTATTCTTTTATTGAATTTTTAACAAAGTTGTTCATAAATGGGCATGAAAATTGACAATCGTAAACATTGCATGCCTTAACTTTGTTTACCCGGCAAAAGCCGTTTTTGTCGTGGTATTCCTGACATAATGGCTTGCAAGGCATTAAAAGTAGAATTAAGACGTTTATTATATCTATGGATTCACAGTTTTCGCAGAGGGTAAAGGACATTCTCGGGTACAGCAAGGAGGAGGCGATAAGGCTGGGTAACAGCCATATCAGCCCGGAACACCTTTTCCTCGGCATATTGAGGGATGGTGAGGGTGTGGCAGTTGAGATACTTATTAACCAGGGGGTTGACCTCATGGTGTTAAAAAGCTCACTTGAAAAAAGCATCAAGGTGGAAAGCCCTGTTCCTGTGGCAGACCATGAACTTCTGCCCCTGCTTCGAAGTACCGAAAGGATCCTTAAGCTCGTTTACCTTGAAGCCAAGGCCCTTAAAAGCTCAACGATAGAATCAGAACACCTGCTGCTGGCAATCCTGAAGGATGAGAACTCACTTATATCACGCTTCCTTTCAGAGATGGACGTTAACTACCAGTCGGTCAGACGTATGGTTGAGGCAGGACTGCCAAGCGCTAAAGCCGACTACCCGCGCGACGAGGATGATGAAGGCCAGGGATTCGGTGCACCGGGCAAGGGACAGGGAGGCGCTTCTGCCTCACAGAAATCATCGTCCGACACTCCGGTACTCGACAATTTCGGGATCGACCTCACGAAGGCAGCCGAGGAAGGACGCCTCGATCCTGTTATTGGCAGGGAACGAGAGATAGAAAGACTTGCCCAGATTCTCTCCCGCAGGAAAAAGAACAATCCCGTGCTGATCGGCGAACCTGGTGTCGGTAAATCAGCTATTGCCGAAGGACTTGCACTCAGAATAACCAGGAAGAACGTTTCCAGGGTACTTTTCAACAAGAGGGTTGTCGCCCTCGACCTGGCCTCTATTGTGGCAGGAACGAAGTACAGGGGACAGTTCGAAGAGAGGATGAAGGCCATTCTCAACGAGCTTTCCAAGAACGACAATATCATCCTCTTCATCGACGAGATACATACTATCGTAGGGGCAGGCGGCGCCACAGGATCGCTGGATGCGGCAAACATGCTGAAACCGGCACTGGCAAGGGGCGAGATCCAGTGCATAGGCGCAACCACACTCGACGAGTACAGGCAGCATATAGAAAAGGACGGCGCCCTCGAACGCAGATTCCAGAAGGTGCTGGTGGATCCTACATCCATAGAGGAAACGATCGAGATCCTGCGGAATGTAAAGGACAGGTACGAAGATCATCATAACGTTACATATACCGACGACGCAATAGAGGCATGCGTGAAACTGACAAACCGTTACATTTCAGACAGGCATCTGCCGGACAAGGCGATAGATGCTCTCGATGAAGCAGGTTCACGCGTCCATATATCCAACATAGTGGTTCCTGAGAAGATCCTTGAGCTCGAAAAACAGCTTGAAGAAGCCAAAAAGGACAAAATGACAGCAGTGAAGAACCAGAACTTCGAAAAAGCTGCCAGCTTCAGGGACCGTGAGAAGGATCTCCTAGACATGATAGACCTGGAGAAGAAAAAGTGGGAAAAAGAGCTTGCCGTTAACAGGGAAACCGTTGATGCCGAAAAAGTCGCAGAGGTTGTAGCCATGATGACAGGAGTTCCCGTTCAGCGAATAGCCCAGACCGAAGGCACACGGCTGCTTAAAATGGCGGATGAGCTTAGAGGCAGCGTAATCGGACAGGATGAAGCCATCCAGAAAGTGGTGAAATCTATCCAGAGAAACCGTGCAGGGCTCAAAGATCCCAACAAACCGATAGGCACCTTCATCTTCCTGGGCCCCACCGGCGTCGGGAAGACACAACTCGCCAAGGTTCTTGCCAGGTTCCTTTTCGATACCACCGACAACCTCGTGAGGATCGACATGAGCGAATACATGGAGAAATTTTCGGTTTCGCGGCTCGTCGGTGCACCTCCCGGATACGTAGGATACGAGGAAGGCGGCCAGCTTACAGAGAAAGTCAGGAGAAGACCCTACTCTGTTGTGCTTCTCGACGAGATCGAAAAAGCTCACCCGGACGTGTTTCATATCCTCCTCCAGGTGCTGGATGAAGGCCAGCTGACCGACAGCCTTGGAAGAAGAGTGGACTTCCGCAATACCATCGTGATACTTACATCAAACATAGGAACCCGGCAGATAGCGGAATTCGGTCACGGGATCGGTTTCGACACCCAGGCGAAGAAAACAACACGGGACGAACAGTCTAAGAGCATTCTTCAGAAAGCGCTGCAGAAGACATTTGCCCCTGAATTCCTGAACAGGATCGACGACGTGATAATGTTCAATTCATTGGGCAGAGAGGAGATAAACCAGATCATTGATCTCGAGCTTAAAGGACTGTATGAAAGAATAAAATCGCTTGGTTATCAGCTTAATATCGCCACTCCGGCGAGGGATTATATTGCCGAAAGAGGGTTCGACGCAACCTATGGTGCACGTCCTCTGAAGAGGGCTATCCAGAAATATCTCGAAGACCCTATGGCAGAGATAATGATAAAAGCCGGACCAGGCGACGGGGAGATTATCAGTGTGGGATTCGACGAGGCGAAATCCGAGATCAAGATAAAAATAAAGAAGAAGAAGGAGACGGCCGAGGAGAAGGAGGAGAATTAAGCCTCAGTCACTGGGCTGGCGAAGAGATCGAATTCAGTGGAATGTGTTATAAGGACCCGGCAGAAAGAGCCGGGTTTTAAATTATATTCTGCCGGGATCAGAACTTCCTGGTCGACTTCAGGGGAGTCGAACTCCGTGCGGCCGGCGAAATAGTCTCCCTCCCTCCTGTCTATCAGCACCCTCATCTCCTGCCCTGTATATTTCCTGTTATGCTCTGCTGATATCTCCTGCTGTATCTCCATCAGCTCCGATACCCTCGACTGCTTGACATCCTCCGGAACATCGTCGGTGAAGTTACTATATGAATGCGTGCCTTCCTCGTGCGAATATGCAAAGACCCCCAGTCGGTCGAATCTGAAATCCTTTACGAATTGCTTAAGTTCCTCATAGTCCTCTTCTGTTTCTCCGGGATGCCCTGCAATTAGTGTTGTCCGGATCACCGACCCGGGGATCTCCCCCCTGAGCCTGTTCAGGATCGAGATGGTTTCATCCTTCCCGTGCGATCTTCTCATAATACTGAGCATCCTGTCGCTGATATGCTGGATGGGAATATCAATGTACCTGCATATCCTCGGATTCCCGGCAATCAACGGGATCAGATCCTCCGGGAAATTCGCCGGGTACAGGTAATGAAGCCTGATCCATTCCAGCTCCCTTATATCCAGAAGCTTCCTGACAAGCCCGGGAAGCATCTGCTTCCTGTACAGGTCGAGCCCGTAATAGCTCAGGTCCTGTGCTATAAGAATTAGTTCCCTGACGCCAGCTCCGGCCAGTATCCGGGCTTCCGTGACTATCTCATCCAGAGGACGGGAGATGTATTTTCCCCTGATTGAAGGTATGGCGCAGAATGCGCACGTTCTGTCACAGCCTTCAGAAACCTTCAGGTATGCATAATGCGAGGGAGTTGTAATACTTCTCCTGACTTCAAGGTCCTTCCTGTACTTCAGTCCAACCTGCTCCAGTATCTCAGGTATGCTGTGTACTCCAAAGTACCTGTCGACCTCGGGTATCTCTGCCTTGAGAGCATCCATGTATCTTTCCGACAGGCATCCCATAACGTAGAGATTTTCTATCTTCCCCGATTGCCTGGCTTTCACGAACCTGAGTATGGTGTCGATGCTTTCCTCCTTTGCGTCGTTAATGAAGCCGCAGGTGTTCACTATCACCGTTCCTGCCTGGTTTACATCCCCGTTATGCATTATAGTAAACCCTCCTTCTTCTATCTGCTTCAGGAGTTTTTCAGAGTCTACCAGGTTTTTGGAGCATCCGAGGGTGACGATGTTGATTTTACGGTTCATTCCTGAAAAGCGAATCCACAAACTCTTCCCTGCTGAAAACCTGGAGATCTTCCATTTTTTCGCCGATACCTATATACTTTACGGGTATTTTGAACTGGTCGGAAATGCCGATCACCACTCCTCCCTTTGCGGTACCATCGAGCTTGGTTATTGCCATGGCTGTTACATCTGTTGCGGCGGTGAACTGCTTTGCCTGCTCAAAGGCATTCTGGCCGGTGGAGCCGTCGAGAACCAGCAGTACTTCATGCGGGGCTCCCGGCATAACCTTTTCCATCACCCTCTTTATCTTCGACAGCTCGTTCATCAGGTTGATCTTGTTGTGAAGTCTTCCTGCTGTGTCGATTATCACAACATCATAGTTGCCAGCAGCTGCTGACCTTACGGTATCGTAGGCCACTGAGGCAGGGTCTGAGCCCATCTGCTGTTTTACCACTGGGACGCCTATCCGGTCGCCCCATATCTGAAGCTGGTCTATTGCCGCTGCCCTGAAAGTGTCTGCTGCTCCAAGCAGTACCTTCTTTCCCGCCTGCTTAAATCTGTATGCAAGCTTGGCAATTGTGGTTGTCTTGCCGGAACCGTTCACTCCCACGATCATTATCACATATGGTACTGACGGTGACTCATCCGGGCCGTTTTTTCCGGGAATGCTTTCGTTATCCTCGAGAAGGGAAATTATCTCTTCCCTAAGTATTTTATTAAGTTCAGTGGTGTTGAGGTACTTGTCGCGTGCAACCCTGGCTTCAATCCTTTCAATTATCCTGATTGTTGTTGCCACTCCCACGTCGGAGGAGACAAGCATCTCTTCAAGATTGTCGAGCACCTCCTCGTCGACTTTCGACTTACCGGCAACAGCACGCGACAGCTTGAGGAAAACCGATTCCTTGGTTTTCTCGAGTCCCTTGTCGAGGCTCTCCTTGTTTCCGTGTGAAAAGAATGAAGGCCAGGCCATAATCCGGATGAATGTTATATGAAAAACAAAAATAGGGACATGCCATGGCGTGTCCCTATTTTATTTCTGACATGCTGTTTAGTTCTTGAAGAAGTCCTTGACATGGTCGTTATGGACGATCCCTTCCTTGAACTGGTAGGCTCCTGTTTTATCGGATCTCATCATCTTTATGCATTTGGTGAAGAGTTTGCCGGAGCCTGTTTTCAGTGATGCAACAACTTTCTTTGCCATTGTATTATCCTTTTACTTTATTTCCCTGTGAACCGTGTATTTCTTGAGGATCGGGTTGTATTTCTTCCTCTCGATCCTGTCAGGAGTGTTTTTCCTGTTCTTTGTTGTGATATATCTCGACATTCCGGGAAGACCGCTTTCCTTGTGCTCGGTGCATTCCAGGATTATCTGCTGCCTGTTACCTTTAGCCTTTGCCATCTTTCAACCTTATTAATAATTCACAATGTAACCTTTTTCCTTAGCTTCCTGCAGTGCGGCAGACAAACCTTTCTTGCTGATGAGCCTTATGCCTGCAGCAGAGACTTTCAGTGATATCCACCGTTCTTCCTCGGGCAGGTAATACCTTTTTACAAAGAGGTTGGGATAGAATTTTCTTTTTGTCCTTCTCTTTGAGTGCGATACATTATTCCCTACCATCGCCTTCTTCCCTGTAACCTGACAAATCTTTGACATTTGTTTACTGTTTATCCTTGTACGACAAGCTTTTAAAAACGAAGCGCAAAATACGTGATTTTTATCTGATTAACCAAATATTTCCTTTACTTTTTTTCAACAAGGCTTATTAACATTCTTCAGATCATTGCTACGGCCTTCCAGAGAAGATGGAGGGCGGCAACAGAGAACCTGTTGATATTTGTGTCCCTTTCCAGGCCGAAACGCTTAGTCTCTGAAAAGGTTCCTTTCTCAGAAGCTACTGCCATCCAGAGAGTTCCGACGGGTTTGAGATCAGTTCCACCGTCAGGACCCGCAATCCCGGATGTTGCCACGGCATAGTCGGTTTTCAGTATCCGCTTTGCTCCTTCAGCCATTTTTTCAACTGTCTCCCGGCTGACGGCACCGTTTTTTTCCAGTGTTTCATTTTCTACACCGAGAAGTTCTCTTTTTATTGAATTGTCGTATGCTATTACCGATCCCTTGAAAAATGCCGAGCTGCCCGGGAGAGCCGTAAGCATTGTCGCGATCTTTCCTCCTGTGCAGCTTTCCGCCGTGCACACTGTTTTCCCCATGCGCCTGAGAAGCATTCCCAGGACTTCTTCGAAGGTCTCGACGTCCTCGCCTATTACCAGTTGTGGTATTATTTTGTACAGCTTCTTTGTCTGTGCGTTCACCAGGTTTTGCAGTTTTGACCGGTCGGTACCAGTTGCTGTGAGTCTTAATTTTATAATCCCGGACGAAGGAAGGTATGCAAGTTTTATTTCGAGGGGAAGTTCTGCCTCAAAGCCGGTCAGAAGCTCGGCAAGCCTGGCTTCCATCTCCCCGTAAGTCATTATGGTTTTGTGGATTATGACCTGTGATATGAATCTCTGCTTCAGGTCAGGGATTACATGTTCCTTCATCAGGTATTTCATTTCGGCGGGCACTCCGGGCATAGAAATGAAGATGGTGTTTTCCTTTTCGAACCACATCCCCGGGGCTGTTCCCGCTTCATTTTTGAGAACCCTGCATGATTCCGGTACCTCGGCCTGTCTCCTGTTGTTTTCGTTCATCGGGAAGCTGCGCCGTCTCAGCATCGCCTCTATCCTTCCAAGTGTTTCAGGATTTGTAACGAGTTTAGTGTTAAAGAATTCACAGAGAGAATGTTTGGTTATATCGTCGCTTGTGGGTCCGAGTCCGCCAGTAATGAGAACCACATCAGCTTTTCCCGTCACTTCGCGGAGTGTCCCGAGAATATCCTCACG
>JALONU010000004.1 GCA_025454775.1 Bacteroidales bacterium
ATATTGTGGCGGTCGATGAAATCAACAAGAGCCATTGCCCCGGTGGTTGTAAGGGTGACTTCGCGAAGAGCTTTTCCCGGTCTTATCCATTCTGTGTTACCGATGTTGCAAGGATCATTAAGATTTAGGATCAGGTAATTTTTTTCAAGGAGATCTCCGGCATTTTTCCCGAACATGACTATCCTCCACGGCGATCTGAACGGAAGGGATTTCTTTACCTCACCGTCGAGCCGGGAGCGGATATTGAACTCTCCCGTAGAATCCGGATCGAATTTCATCCTCGCATAGTCAACCTGTCCTGCTTCTGCCAGGGCTATAACGTGAGAGGAATCAATTTCGATCACCAGCGGTCTTTCACAGCCTTTGTCGATCCCTGATAGCGGAACATGCGAATACAGGGCCTGGGCCCTGGGCGCTGACCAGGTGAAATGATCGGATTTGAAACTGTACAGGATATTTTCATCAACTATATGAAGGGAGTCGAGCCCTTGCTGCGGCGGAAATTCATACGCGAAGGCGGCTCCCTCATTGTACACCCTTATGATCAGGTTCAGCCTAATCCCCCCGTTTACAAGAAAGATGGTGGTTTCATTGTAGTTGTCGGGTACCAGGCGCTTTTCTCCGAATTCATTTTCCCAGGTATGGCTTATGCTCCTTGTTTCTGCTTTTATGAACCCGGGATCGTCATAAACAATACGGGATTTACACGATAATTCCGGAACCGCCCTGAGGATCTCCTTTCCGGCTCCGGTCTCAAGAATGAACTCAGGTTTACCTGACTTCGTTTGAGCATGAAGGACTATCCGAATCTGCCTGTCGGGAGAGCTTATAACCGTTTTATTGCTTTTACAGCAGGCACATGCAGCTGCTATCACTACAACAGGAAAGATGATCCCGATTTTCATTCCGGAGTGTTGTCTTTGCGTCCTTTGCGGTTAAAAACGGTTTCTCAGAAGCCTCAGAAATACACGCAAGGCTTCACCAAGATCCGAAAATTGCCTGATCTGTTACTTATAACTCAGGCCCTCGTCATATTTGAACAGCGCATAGCCTTCGGGTTCAAGATACCCAGGCACATCCTCCTTGTTGCCTTCAACGGCAGCATCAGATACGGGAGTTGCAAAAGGCATCTTCCCGGCAGGATTGAATTTCCCGGTGATAACATCGAGAAGAGCATCGGGCGTCGTCCCAAAAGTGGCCAGGACTCCCTTGATATTCTTAACGGTGCTTTCATTGTAGATCTCGTCGATAACCCACGGACTTGTATAGTTGATGACAAGGATGGTTGGTTTATTAGAGGAAATTTTGTTTATGTATTCAGTATCCACGTTGTTCTTCGACAGCGACATCGAGATCGGCGTTCCGGACGACCCAAAGAGGGCATTTCCGGTTGGTGTTATCCACAGTATTGCCATATCGGCCTTTGAAGGTGAATCCACAAACTCCACATCATACTTCCCGTCATTTGCCGTGTAAATGTTCGGAGTTGCTGATTGCGGACCTCTGCCGCTTCTCTGAAGTGATTCGAGATATACTTTAGTTTTTGGTTTCAGGGGAAGAGCTTCATTTTCGTTGCGCAGGAGAACTATCGATTTCCTGAGAGCCAGGGCAGCCCTTTCACGGAAATTATCGTTGTTGACCAGCTTCCCGGCGGCTTCAACATCCACGTACGGGTTTTCGAAAAGTCCCAGATCGAATTTCTCCTTAAGAAGAAGCAGCACTGAATTGTCGATCAGGCTTATATCGACCAGGCTGGTTTTAACCACATTTATAATCTCTGCCGGGTCCGAAATACCTGAGAAGATGTTCACCCCGGCCTCGATGGCTTTCTTGTACCTTTCGGGAATTGTCAGGCTTTCAACACCCCAGGGCATCCTGTCTATCGGACCGGTGTCGGAGTTAATGATCCCCTTGAAACCCATCTGATTTCTCAGAAGTTCGGTAATTACACCCTTGTTATATGCATATCCCACCTCCTCATATTCAGTCCCGGCAGGAAGGGAATAGTAAGGCATTATAGCTGAGGTACCTGCGTCGATTGCTGCCTGGAAGGGAATGAGATTGTTTTTGAACATTCCCCCGGGATATATCTCTTTCTTACCCCAGTCGAAATGAGAATCCTGACCTTTTTCGCCGGAACCTCCTCCGGGGAAGTGTTTGGTTGTCAGTGCAACCGATCCGGGACCAAGTTTTTCACCCTGGAATCCCAGTACTATCTCCCTTATCATCTTTGCCACCCATTCTGCATCTTCTCCCAAAGTTCCGTTTATCCTCGACCACCTGGGCTCTGTGGCCAGGTCTGCCATATACATATATCCTTTTCTGAGGCCCACGGAAGCCCATTCCTGTCTTGCAATGTCTGCAAATTCCCTTGTGAGGGCCAGGTCGCGCATGGCCGACAGACCCAGTTCACCGGGCCATACTGAAAAGACTGTCGTTCCAACGCTTGATCCCAGCGCGGCATTTGTAGTGATGTGATTACGGGGATTGGAAGAAATGATAGCCGGGATACCGAGAGGTTCACTCTCACATAGTTCCTGCAGCTTGTTGGCCCATTCTGCCGTAACCCTCGCGCTTTCACTGGAACGCAGGATGAAATGCCTCATATGAAATTCCTTCACCATTCTTGACGTGCCTGACGAACGTGTCAGCGAGGCTGCGTAATCTGCAGCCTGACCGCTCTGCCTTTCTCCTCCGCCAGCCTGTCTTTCCTGCTGGTTACCTTGCGGGCGGGGAGCTCCTTCCCCCTGCATTCTTCCTCCCTGTCCTCTTCCCCCCATGCCGCCGCCGCCTTCATCCAGGTCACTGGCATTAAGCTTGCCTTCCGACTGCTCAGCCCTTCTTGTCCCAACCATGTTGAGAGAGTTTATTACCATAAAACCGGCCTTTTCTTCCAGCGACATCTTCGAGAGAAGATCCAGGCTTCTTTCTTCGGACGTCAGCCGCCAGTCTTCATATTTGTCGAGTTTTCCGTTCCTGTTGAGGTCTTTGAATTTAAGGTCTTTCTTTTCAATAACCGGCACTGACCTGAAACCAAGATCAGGTTGTGCTTTCGGTTCTCTGGTACTGGTACAGGCTGCCAGGCCTGCCAGGATCACTAATGCAAAAAATTGGATGAAGCTTATTGTTCTCATTATCATGGTATTTGGATTTCAGGTTACGATTCTAAAATTATAATAATTTATCTGATACGAGAGGATAGTGAGATAAGGTTTAGGAATATTTAACAAAATGTAAGTTCATATACTGCCGGAGTAATTTCTTTTCCACTTCAGTGAAAAGGGGGGGTGACGTGAGAAAAAAGGATAAAAAACTATAGAAACCCTATAAAAAAGGGGGGTATAAACTGATAAAATAGATAAAAAAGGGAAAAAAGGTATAAAATAATAGGGGGTATGGATAAAAATATGAAAATATTATTAAGTTTGTGTCGTTTTTACTTAAGAACCCTTACCACAACGATGAAAAAAGTTAAGATTTTTCGCATCATTCTTATCCCCGGGATGATTTTAGTAAATGCGGTTACTGTTAATGCCCAGGCAGAAAAGAAACCTAAGCTTTCAACAGGTGCGGACCTGGTCAGCAGCTATGTATGGAGGGGGACACGATACGGAACCGGACCTGCCGTACAACCTTCGATAGAAGTTTCATCAGGATTCTTCAGTGCCGGGGCATGGGGATCGTTCGACTTCGGTGGTTACCAGGAATCCGATCTGTGGTTTTCGCTCAGTCTCCCCGGTGGGTTATCTGCCGGAATGACTGATTACTACTACCCGGGTCTCGATTACTTTGATTATTCCGGTAACACAGGCAGCCATGCATTCGAAGTAAATCTCGGCTTTTCAAGATGGGGACTGGATCTGAATGCCGGCTATGTAATTAACAGGGCAGGGAATGCCGGATCTGCGGGGAATGATAAGTACTTTGAGGCAAAATATTCATTCAGTAATTTTTTCCTCCTGGCCGGTGCCGGTGACGGATGGCATACAACAGACAGCGAAACAGGACAAAACCGCTTCAGGTTCTGCAACATCGGCATCGGAGTGCTGAAGGAAATAAAAGTTACCGATAGCTTCGGCATTCCGGTCAGTGGTCAGCTTGTTTTCAATCCCGACCGCAAAACAATGTTTATAGTGGCAGGCCTTTCTCTGCATAATTGATATCGGTGATCTGACTTTAAAAATGAAAATATCTGAGTTATGAAATCAAACTGGAAAAGAAATCTGTTGCTGCTGGTATTCCTGGTCGCAGGTACGGCAGGTCTCTATGCTTCTGACGGAAGTGAGATAGATTCAGGAGCAACAGCATGGATGCTTACTTCAACCGCACTGGTACTTCTCATGATCCCGGGCCTGGCAATGTTTTACGGAGGCCTCGTAAGGTCGAAGAATGTCCTGGGCACTGTAATGCACAGCTTCGTGGCGATGGGGATCATAAGCGTTCTCTGGGTGGCTGTCGGCTATTCAATGAGCTTCGGGAAGAACGTACTGGGAGGGCTGGTAGGCTGGAACCCGGATTATTTCTTTCTTAAGGGGATCGACAGTAACATTCTTGAAGCCGGGATCCCTGAATATGTGTTTTCAATGTTCCAGGGGAAGTTTGCCATTATAACCCCCGCCCTGATAGCAGGGGCTTTTGCTGAAAGAGTGTCGTTCAGGGCTTACTGTCTGTTTATCGCCCTCTGGAGCCTTCTGGTCTACAACCCTCTCTGTCACTGGGTTTGGGCATCCGACGGATTCCTCTATAATCTCGGTGCCAGGGGCGCTATTGATTTTGCCGGAGGAACAGTTGTTCATATTTCCGCCGGGGTAAGCGGACTTGTGGCCGCATTGTTCCTGGGTTCTCGGAGAGGTTATCCCTACCAGGTGATCAGGCCCAACAACCTTGTGATCACCATGCTGGGAGCCGGACTTCTCTGGGTGGGATGGTTTGGTTTCAACGCGGGAAGCTCTGTATCGAGCGGACTAAACACCGCACAGGCACTGACCGCAACGCAGGTGGCCGCAGCAGCGGGAGCACTTAGCTGGATAGTTATAGAATCATTTCACCAGGGAAAGGCAACAGCCCTGGGATTTGCTTCCGGAATCCTGGCAGGGCTGGTTGCAGTAACGCCTGCTGCCGGAGTGGTTCAGCCTTACGGAGCACTGATTCTGGGGATCCTTGCCTCCGGGATCTGCTATACGGCGATCCAGGTAAAAAACAGACTGGGTTATGACGATAGTCTCGATGCTTTCGGGATCCATGGCATCGGCGGCATTGCAGGAGCTCTCTTCCTCTCCTTCTTTATCAGGAAGTCGTGGATGGCTGAAGCTGCAGCTGTTTCTGACGGAACATGGTCTGTCTGGAACCAGCTGGGTATACAGGCTCTTGCGATAACCATTGCAGTGGTCTTTGCAGGCGCAATGACCTGGCTGATAATCTGGGGCATAAACAAGTTCGTGAAATTCAGGTCAACGGAAGATGATGAAATGGCCGGCCTCGACAGATCATACCACGGGGAAAGAGGTTATGGCATGCTTAATCCCAGTTAAAAATCCATTTATGTAATTTATAATGTCATGAAACTGATAACAGCAATAATCCGGGAAGTACAGCTTGACAAGGTCCGCGAAGCGCTGATTGAGGCAGAAATCACCAGGATAACGGTAAGCCGGGTATCGGGCCATGGTCAGCAGAGGATAGAGGAAATGTACAGGGGGCAGAGAATAGTACCCGACCTTATACCGAAGATTAAAATAGAAATTGCCGTCAACGACGCGTTTGTGGACATTACCGTCAGTACCATCCTGAAAGCGGCAAAGACTAACGGAACTGAAGGACACGTCGGCGACGGCAAGATCTTCATAACCCCCCTGGAGGAATGTATCCGTATCCGCACAGGGGAAAGGGGAAGCCGGGCTATCTAACCCTTAAGCCTCCTCAGCCTGAAGGTCAGAACATGTATCCCGCCGATACTCCGGAACCTGTATTCTTCCAGGCGAGATCTCGGGGATTCAAAGGCTTGTAATCAGGATTGATCCTGATGAGTCACAGCTGCGCGTTGAACTGGAAGAACAATCCCACGAAGATCGCAGAACAGAGCCTTAGAGCATGCTATGCCTGCTGACCGGTAGCAGGATCTTCAGGTTTCTTTTTTTTCCTGTCTTTTCCCTTTTGTTGTCGGCCCATCCTTCCTTTCCGGGTTCTTCCGGTTCTTTTTTGATTTCTTCTTCCATGATCATTAAAATATTATTAATTGAACATCAGTAATCATATAGAAAACCATATTGATTTTCAAGCGATCCGGGAATTTTAGTATAGGTGGTTCTGTATTAAGACAGACATAAAATTACTAAAAGATATCTGGTCCGGGAATGATTTTCTTACTAATTTTATAAGATATTAGGTATTTCTAAAGTATTAAGCTGCAACTGAATGGAAAAAGAGACATTAATGGCTGTTGCTGTCGGGATAGGCCTCGCGGCGAGCTGCGGATTCCGGGTCTTTGTACCCATGCTTGTCGCAGCGGTCGCTGCAAAGACCGGTTTGCTGCCGCTGAATGAAAGCTTCCAGTGGCTCGGCAGCTGGACAGCCATTGTTGCTCTCGCAACCGCGACCATAGTTGAAATCACAGCATATTATATTCCTTTTGTTGACAATCTCCTCGACACGCTGACAACACCTCTGGCTATTGGAGCCGGAACGCTTCTGCTTACCTCAGTCCTCCCAATCGATAATGATCTTATTAAATGGATCACGGGATTTATTGTTGGAGGAGGCACCGCCGCTACTGTCCAGGGAGGAACGGTCCTGACAAGGCTTGCCTCTTCAAAGCTGACTGCCGGAGTGGGGAATCCGGTTTTGGCAACGGGTGAACATGCTGCAGCATTCGGTTCATCAATACTATCGCTTTTTATCCCTCTCATAATTGCCGTACTGGTTATCCTTGCTGTAACTTTCATTTTATTGAAATTCGGGGGAAGGTTGTTCAGGAGAAAGAAAAGCTGATCTCACATTATGTTAAAGTGCTGGCTCAAATATGCACTGGCAATTATACTGGTCTTTGCTTTTACAGCTGCTTCAGCCCAGATTAAATCGACATATTCCGGCGGATTGCATATGTCAACAATGACATTGAAAGGTGAAGACCTGAATTCTGGTCCGGGTAGACCTTTTGGCTTTCATTTCGGGTACCTCTTTGAAATACCTGTAATACAAAATCTGACCTTCCGGCCCGGTGTATTGTTTTCAGCCAAAGGGACTGATTACAGACTCGATTCCATTGATCATACAATTTCTCCAGTCTATTTGGAAATTCCTGTGAATGCAGCTTTAAGTTTTGGGGGTAAAAAGGTTGCTATTTCCCTGGTTGCAGGGCCTTATATTGCTTTTGGGATCGGAGGAACAATCTGGAAATCAGGCAAATCAGTAAAAGAGCTTAAATATGGCAAGGGTGAAGGCAGTGATCTGAGGTTTTTTGATGCCGGTTTGAATTTTGGGCTCGGGGTTCAGGTAAATAAGTTTATGGTATCTGCTCAATATGGAATGGGTTTGACAAATATATCAATCAATAATCCAGATATTGTGGAAATGAAGAACCGGGTAATCGGTATTTCATTCAGCACATCCTTCTCTACCCGGAAGTGAGAAACGAATTAAACTAAACATTCCTGAAAAGAAAATAATTCCGGCTCTTCAGGATATTCCTGCGAAGAGGATCGAGCAAACCTCTCATGATCCATCTGGGTCCGCCTCTGAAAGATAGATGTTTATACTGCATCCCCAGAGGTATTACTACCTCCTTCATACCAGCTTCTGCAGCCATATTGAGAAGGGCACTCCTTGTAAAGAAATTCAGGTGTTCCAGCGGAGCGACAGGGTTGAGTGAATTTCTTGTCCCTCTCCCGGCATTCCAGTCCATATTCTTCAGGCGACGCCTGATATTACCGGCTGCAGGGACACTAATTTTAATGATCCCGTCAGGTTTCAAGGCTGACTTCAGGTAGCGCAATGTTTGCAAGGGTTGCGGCAAATGTTCAAGAACCTGTTCAGTATTAATGAAATCGAAGCTGTGATCTGGGATTTGTTCCCAGCTCAGGATCTTTACCCCGTTAGAACGGGCATATTTTATTCTTTCTTCCGAGAGTTCAGTTCCATAGCTGTCGCAGCCTGTTCTTTTTGCTTTTATCGCCCAGTCGCCCCAGCCCATTCCAAAATCTAGAAAACAAAGATCTGAAGGATCTTTTCTGATATATGCAATAATCTTTATAACCTCCTGCTCGAGAAAGAGGTGATAACCGATACTCTCTTTACTGTGCCTCGACATTGCTTTCCCGGGATCGATCCAGTGTTCATAAAGCCTTTCCATCAACACATCGTCAGGAATATCCCTCTGGAATATCAGCCCGCACTTCAAGCACTCGCACAGGTGGTATGATGCATCTTTGAGATATTCGAACTCTATCATGCCCTGAGGAAGGTAAAAGCCCAGCAGATAATCCTTTACCGGACTTTCATCATACCGGCTATGGTAAACTGTTCTGAAACTTCCGGAAGAGCATGCCGGGCACTCCTTCCTGCTGATAAACCAGGGATTGGTATTTATTTCCTCCATATACTCAAAGAAGGCAATTTAACATATTTAACTTTCCGGTATATTCTTTAATCGCTTATCTTATTGTTTTTTATTCCATGTCCGGGTAAACTCAGATAACCGGAGCCGGTATTTTCCCCGAATTCATCATTTGTCTGAAGGAATCCCTGTATTTCTCGAGATAAACGGTATCAAACTGTTCAGTTCCTATTACCAGGGGATTTGGTTCACCGGGTTTCCGTGAACGGAGGACGGCAAAATCCCTTTCAGATGAATGGAACCAGAGTCCGACGTCGCATCCTGCATCACGGGCAACCGCACTGAAGTATTCAACGGATGATTGATAGAGCCTGGCCTCAGTATCGGTAGGCCATACGCCTCTTCCTCCCATAACGCCTGCCATATGCTTTTTTCCGTTGTCGTTAACAGGAAAAATATATGACATGCAACCCGGACTGTGACCGGGAGTCGCGACAGCCTGGACATACAGGTTGCCGACCCTGATTTTCATCCCGTCGTTGAGGAAGATATCCACCGACTCAGGCCTTGAGCCTACGTACACCCATTCGGGAGGCACGCTTTGAAGCAGATTCCACCCGGTAAGGCTCATAGCCACTTTTGCGTCAGGACAAACGGTCCTTTTGAGATACCTTACTCCACCGTAATGGTCGAAATGTTCATGGGAGATGAAGATCACCTTGATCTGAGCGGGATCAAGACCCAGTTTCTTCATGTCATTAACCATCATTTCGGCGTCGGTATCGCCATTTCCCGTATCGAGCATTATCAAACCGTCGCCGGAATCAATTATGAACGCTCCCACAACTGTGGTGCCGACGAAGTAAAGGTTATCGAACAGCTTCAACGGTTGAATTAACCTGTAGGGGGGACGGTATCCTGCCGGGATTTCAGTCACTTCCCTGGAATATTCCGAAAATTTTGCAGCAGCCTCCGGCACTTTAAGCGATTCTATGGCTTGATCGACTGTCAGATATTCAGTGACCTTCCTCGAACAACTCAACGTTAAAATAATTATCAGGCTGCCTAAAAGTGTTTTTATTATCATAATATTTTCATATTAAAGTTCAGGGTTTTAATGTCCGCGGGTCCCGCATGTCAGAGTTTCACTTGTTTCAATGTTCTGATAACCAAACAAATGCATTCAGCTGTAAGCTTTACATGTTATTTATATAATCTAAAATTAATGGTTTTATTTTACAGTTATCCGATTAATTAATGAGATTCTTGATCTTGTATCATAGGAGCCGCCTGGTATTAATAATTATTATCTGTCAGTATTCCGGTGCTCTGCACCTCGATATTTCCTGCACTGCTTCTTTTCTACAAATATTAATCGGTGCTCTGCACCTCTCACCATTTGGTAATTTCCAGACAGGTTCTTCATTGTTTTAGCTGGAATCCTTCTTTCATTTAGAACGCAATATTTCGAAAACTTCCGGGTATCCCGATGCGGCAGAGCCGCATGATATCTGTAGCATTGGTTTGTAAAAGCAATACCTAAGGTGCAGAGTACCGAAATATTTCCTGCACTGCTTATCTCTTTTTCATCTTTCATCTTTTGTCTTTTGTCTTGTTTCTTCTATCTTTGGTATGTGTTTCCAAACGTGCTAAATAATTGAGATATGCTTGTCAGAACTTTTGCCAGTGCCGTTACGGGTATTGATGCCGTTACGGTTACAATTGAAGTAAACGTCTCGCGCGGGATACGTTTTTTCCTTGTAGGTCTTCCCGACGTGGCAGTAAAGGAGAGCCAGCAGAGAATTGAATCCGCCCTCCGTACATTAGGTCATAAATGGCCCGGTAAACAGGTGCTGATAAATATGGCTCCTGCTGATATCCGTAAAGAGGGTTCATCTTATGATCTTCCCCTGGCAATGGGGATAATGGCTGCCGATGAAAAAGTCACGAATGAAGAAATCGGATCATATATAATGATGGGAGAGCTCTCCCTCGACGGAACACTGCAACCCGTAAGAGGAGTCCTTCCCATTGCCCTCAGCGCCCGGGAGGAGAAATTAAGGGGCGTGATCGTCCCGGTAAAAAATGCACGCGAGGCTGCAGTTGTAAACGGAATCGACGTCTATGGCATGGAAAACCTCAGCGAGGTTGTCGATTTTTTCAATGGAATAAGGAAGTTTGAACCAGTAAAGGTCGACCTGCTTGAGATTTTCAACAATGAAGCAAATAAATATGAAGTCGATTTCTCCGATGTAAGGGGACAGGAGAATGTAAAAAGAGCTCTGGAAGTGGCTGCTGCAGGCGGTCATAACATCCTTATGATCGGGCCTCCCGGAGCAGGCAAGACGATGCTGGCAAAAAGACTTCCGACGATAATACCACCTCTGACCCTCGAAGAGGCTCTTGAGACCACAAAGATCCATTCTGTGGCAGGCAAGATCGACGATCACACAGCCCTTATGACAAGACGACCATTCAGGAGCCCGCACCATACCATCTCCGATGTGGCCCTGGTAGGCGGTGGTACCTTCCCGCAGCCCGGTGAGATCTCACTCGCACATAACGGAGTACTGTTCCTCGATGAGCTTCCAGAGTTCAAAAGAACCGTCCTGGAGGTAATGAGACAACCGCTCGAAGACAGGGTGATAACCATTTCGCGGGCCAAGTCGACTGTTGATTACCCCGCATCCTTTATGCTTGTGGCAAGCATGAACCCCTGCCCCTGCGGATTTCATAACCATCCCGACAAGGAATGCATGTGCTCACCCGGAATGGTCCAGAAATATCTTAACCGCATTTCAGGGCCTCTTCTCGACAGGATCGACATCCACATCGAGGTAGTGCCGGTGAAATACGAAAAACTTTCCGACACAGGCAGGGCAGAGAGATCCGAAGCAGTCAGGGAGAGAGTGGTCAGGGCGAGGGAAGTGCAGGCCCGGAGGTTTGCATCCATAAAAGGCGTTTACTGCAACGCCCAGATGTCGTCGTCGATGCAGCGCAGATACTGCCAGCTCGACGAGACGGGAGGGAAACTACTCAGAACGGCTATGGAACTGAGAGGCCTCTCCGCAAGGGCTTACGACAGGATCCTTAAAGTGGCAAGGACGATTGCCGACCTGGCCGATTCTGAGAATATCAGCTCCGAACATATTTCTGAAGCCATAAACTACAGAAACCTCGACAGGGAAGGCTGGGCCGGGTGACCTGAATGAATTTTGCGGACTGGGTTAATTTATATACCTTTATATGGTTAACCGCACTGGCAATTTTACATGGAACTGACAAAAAAAATACGCTCCCTGCTAAGGGAACAACGGCTTATGTTTGTCTACAGGGGAATCGTTACCACAGAAAATTCTGTTCCCCTGCTCATGCTCCTCGAGAAGGAGATGGAGACCTCGGAGTTCGGGTTCCTTGGCCGTAAGCGACTCTTCATGTTCGTCCTCGAAAGCCTCCAGAACGTTTCGAGGCACAGCAACGGCACAAGCCGTTCCGGCATGTCGCTGGTAATTTATTCTAAAATGAGCGGTGGTTATACCGTCACCACGGCAAACGTCATCTCTGCATCAAACACCGAGGAGCTCCGCAGGCGCCTCGATGAGATAAACAGGCTTCAGCCCGGAGAGGTGAGGAATGTGTACCGCCAGATGCTGAGCAATTCGGAGTTCAGCACTAAGGGCGGAGCAGGACTGGGCCTTATCGAAATGGCCAGGAAAACCGGCAATAAGCTCGATTATGACTTCCTGTCCATCGACGATGGAAACACCTATTTCATACTCAGCAAAACAGTCAATGCCGAAGGAGTAGGGATCCATTACGGGACTCAGGAAAAACCCTTTGAAGGCAAGGCTGTCGCACAGCTCGAAAGGATCATGGCTGAAAACAATGTGTACTTCATCTGGTCGGGGCACATATCACCCGACGTGAGCAAGGAGGTAATCTCATTCACCGAGACCAAGCTCAGCGAGGATGATATTGAAGCACACCAGCGGAGAAGGGTGTTCAGCATCCTGGTCGAGATCATCGAAAATGTCGCAAAATACAGCCCCGGGCATGAAGCTGAGCAGAGATTGGGGATGCCCGTGGCCATGATACGTTATGACAATAAAACCTATTCCCTTACAACCGGGAACCTTATACTGAATGAAAAAATTCCATATCTCCGCGAAAAGCTCGACATGGTCAACAGCTACGACAAGGCAGGGCTTAAGGAGCTTTTCAGGAAGTCTCTCTCAGGCCAGAACACAAGTACTGAGAGCACCGGGAACATGGGTATAATCGATATCGCAAGAAAATCGGGGAGCAGGCTTGAATATGAATTTGAACAGGTCGACAGCCTGTATTCATATTATATGCTTACGGTGAAGGTACAGGGGAACCCTGACTAGCTGAACATCTTGAGAACAAGGGACTTCCCGTCCCATTCCGCATAGCTGCTGTGCGTTATCCAGTCGCCCAGCATTACCAGTTCGCTGCCATCTTCCATGGTAAAGGTCATAGCCAGGTGTCTGTGCCCGAAAACATAGTAATCCATCTTTTCCTTTTCTGCCACCGACCTTGCGTACCTTATCAGGTCCTCCCTGTCGGCGCCCATGAACTCCGGCGAAATACCTTTTCCCAGTCTTGAATTGAGCGACCACATATGACCGATGGCAACGCCGGCAGCAGGGTGAACAGCTGACCAGAGCACTCTCAGGGGCTTGTTACGGAATATCCACAGAAGTATCTTATATCCCGTATGGCGGGATCCGAGACCTTCACCGTGGGCAAGATGGAATTTCTTCCCGTCCAGCATTACGGTATAGGGACTTGTATGGATCACCATGCCGCACTCCCTGGTAAGATAATCTCCCACCCACATATCGTGGTTGCCTGTAAAAAAGTGTACGGGAATTCCGGAGTCGGTAACGGAGGCGATTTTTCCGAGGAAACGCGTAAAACCTTTTGGCACAACCCGCCTGTATTCCCACCAGAAGTCAAAAATATCCCCCAGGAGGAAGATCTCCCTGGCATCAGGAAGGATAGTGTCGATCCATTTAACGATCTTTTTCTCCCTCTCGAGGGGAGCTGTTCCTGCCGGAAGTCCCAGGTGAAAATCCGAAGCGAAGTATTTTTTGCCGCGATCTGCCACAGGCTGTTTCAGTTGCTGAATAATTGAGCGAGCTTCAGTTGCAGGGGTTTGCCATGGAGGTTCGAGGCCACAATGTTGCCCTGCGGATCGAAGAGGTAATTTGCCGGGATTGATTTCACATTGAAGAGATAGGCATTTCTCTGGTTGGCAGGATCGGGCTCTCTTGTGCTGATCCAGGGAAGCTCGTCGAATTTCACCGCAGCCTTCCAGGCTTCTTCGCTGCTGTCGAGGCTGATCTGGTAAATTTCAAATCCCTTCCTGTTATAGAGTTTGTAGAACTCCTTAAGCTGGAGGTTCTCTGCAATGCATTCCCTCGATTCGGACGACCAGAAGGCGAGAAGGACGTATTTACCCCTAAGCGAGGAGAGGGCAACCTTCCGGCCGTTTATGTCATTCAGCACCGGGTCGAGCTTCGTTTCGGGCAATTGTTCAACGAGCTGGTTCAGCCTGGCCGCATTCATCCGTCTCATACCTTCCTCGAGAGTGCCGAGGAGAAGTTTTGTATGCCTCGATGCCGGGTAATGCCGGAGAAGGGAATCAGAAATTATCTTCATATACTGAAGGTCGCGGGTCTCATAGAGAACATATACCTCGTCGTTGATCTTCTGGTATACAGCCTTCACGGAAGCAAGTGACTTTGTATTGTTGATTATGAACTCAATATTGAATCGCCTCTGTAACTTAACAAGGCTGACGATTTCATCGTAGATCGCATTGAGTGTGCTGTCGGCAGCCTTCAGCTCCAATGCTTTCTGATAAATGGTGTTCAGTGAGTCGATCATGAACCTTGTCCTGAGAAGCTTGTCATCGAGAATCTTGATCTGGGAAGAGCCTTCGGATCCCTCCACGGCGTAATCCGTGAAAAGGTTCTTGTCACGGAAACTGATCTGTATCTTCTCCCCCGGTTGTGCGAGGAGGGTTATAAAATTCGTTGGTGAAACCCCCACTTTGTAAAAATCGGGCTCTTCCGATTTAATCCTGAACCTGAACGATCCATCGCGTCTGATCCTTGAAGAGTCGATTGCCTCCGTGGTGCTAATGTCCATCCTGCTTACTGTAATGAACTTCCCTGTGCCTGCAGGAAGAGTGCCTTTAACGCTGAAGGAGTTTTTATCCCTGCACCCGGCAAGAACCAGCAGGGGAATGAAGAATAACAGGATTTTTTTCATCGGCAGCAATAGTATATTGTATCAGTGAATGCAGTCATCAGTTTGCGAAGATCTCTGCCAGCTTTTTCAGAAGCTGTTCATCCCTGAGGTCTGAGGCTATGATATGTCCTTCCCTGTCGAGGAGGTAGCTTGTCGGAATATGTTCCAGGTTGTAGAGGCTTACAACCTCCGACTGCCAGTATTTGATGTCGCTCACATGGATCCATCTCCCCAGGCCGTCCTCTTCAATACCTTTGACCCAGGCTTCCCTGGTCTTGTCGAGAGATACCTGGAAGATCTGAAATCCTTTTGAATGATAAAGGTTGTAGGCTCTTACAAGGTTGGGATTTTCTTTCCTGCAGGGAGCGCACCAGGAAGCCCAGAAATCAAGGAGGACTATGTTCCCTCTTGTAGATGAGAGCCTTATTGTGTCGCCTTCGGGATTGGGAAGCGTTATTTCAGGTGCTGCGACAAGCTCTCCGGCTATTGGCGACCTTAGCCTCTGCGCCTCGACATCTGACTTCAGCCCTTCAACCTGGCTGTGAAGCGATTTAACTGGTTCATAATCGGGGTACAGCTTTGAGAGCGACGAATCGACTTTAATGAAATATTCCAGGTCTCTCTCGGGATGGAGTATGTACTCTCCGGGGGCTACCTGCTGGTATAGTGCAACGAGGCTTACAAGGGAGTTGAGGTTCCTGTCTATATAATCCCTGGTATAGGCATTAAGCTCGTTCAGGTGGACCTGTGCAAGACTGTCGAGCCTGTCCATCACCACAGCAAGCTGTTCCGTTCCAAGGTTCTGAACATAAACGTCGTAGAGACTTTTCAGCTTGTCGATCGTTGTAAGGAGCCTCCTGTTGTACTCATTCATCAGCTCTGTTCCCTTCGATCCTGTGATCGCGGAAGGGTAATTCAGTGAATCGCGGTATGCCTTTATGAAAATATTCTGCCCGGGTTCAAGGAGCAGGGTGAGGAAGTTGGTCTCGTCCGTTTTGATGAGATAGAAGGAGGGGAAACCGATCTTCCTCCTGAATGAAAAGGAACCATCCTCGGCAACAGCAGAAGAATCAACGGTGATCAATTCATTGGACCTCAGTTCGTCGAGGTAGAGAAATTCACCTCTGCCAGGGGATAAAAGTTTGCCGTTAATCTCAATATTGTTATTTTTACAGCCTGCAATAATCGACGCAGCCAGTAAAAAGAATGATACCTTTTTAATCATCAAACAGCAGATTGATTATTAGTCTTCATATTATTGAACTGCAAAGTTACTTAATTTTTCAACCGGCAGACAAGGGGGAAAAGTTAATAATTTTCAACGGTTGCCGGAGCATGTTTGCAAGGTTGAATTTTTATTGTTAACTTAATAGTCTTTATTATTTAAAGCAAAGCGAAAATTTATGAGTTACATTAAGTTTGAAAAGGGGCAGATTGTGAACCTGGAGTTCTCCCTGGCCAGGGAAATGATAAGGACGAACAGGGCAGGGTCCTATGCCTCAACAACTATTGTGGAATGCAACACGCGCAAGTACCATGGTCTGCTTGTCTGCCCCGTCGATGATCTGGGGGGAGGAAGATACGTGCTGCTCTCCTCGCTTGATGTCACTGTACTGAACAACAATCAAAGCTTCAACATAGGGATCAGGAAATACAAGGGCGATTATTTCAGCCCCAAGGGTCATAAGTATATCGAGGACTTTTCAACCGAGATCATTCCTTCGAGGATTTACAGGGTGGGCAACGTTCTCCTGAAGATGGAGAGGCTTTTGGTTCACTACGAGGAACAGCTTCTGGTGAGATATACAATTCTCGATGCCAATGAGAAGATGAAACTCCAGATACGGCCCTTCCTGGCTTTCAGGAGCATTCACGAGCTTACCCATGCAAACCTCACGGCCAATACCAAGATAGAGCATATAAAGAACGGGATCAGGTCAAAAATGTACAACGGCTTCCCCTGGCTTAACATGCAGTTCTCCGAAAAGGCGGAATTCGTACATGTTCCCGACTGGTACCTGGGTGTTGAGTATACCGAAGAACAGAAAAGGGGCTATGATTACTCGGAAGACCTGTTCACCCCGGGCTTCTTCGAGCTTGAAGCAAAAAAGGGAGATGTCATAGTGTTTTCTGCCTCCACAAGGGAGGAGAAGCCTTCCGGACTTAAACCCAAATTCACAAAGACCATCTCAGGCAAGATCCCCAGGGATAATTTCACCGACTGCCTCAAAAATGCAGCGCAGCAATTCGTCGAAAAAAGAGGGGACGACACCCTTATCATAGCCGGTTATCCATGGTTCGGTTCATGGGGAAGGGATACATTCATATCACTGCCTGGAATCGCACTTGCACGCCATAAACTGAAACTTTACCGCGCCGTGCTTGATACGCAGGTGATAAGGATGGAGAACGGCCTCTTCCCGAATATGGGAACAAAAGGGCATTATGCCTTCAATTCGGTTGATGCACCGCTCTGGTTCTTCTGGACCCTTCAGCAATATGTCCTTAACGGGGGCAGCGACTGCTGTGAACTTTATGAAGAAGCTGCCAAGTCGATACTCAGGGCTTACAGGAACGGAACAGCCTTCAGCATACACATGAGGGAAAACGGACTTGTATATGCCGATGCACCCGGAAAAGCACTCACCTGGATGGATGCTGTGGTAAACGGCGTGCCGGTGACACAGCGCCGTGGCTATGCCGTAGAGATCAACGCGTTGTGGTACAATGCAATAATGTTCGCCCTCGAGATGGCCAAATCAATCAGGGACAGACAGTTCATCAAGGAATTTGAGGATCTCCCGGAACTCATCCGGAAGTCATTCCTTGAACTCTTCTGGGACGAAAAAGCCGGATACCTGGCCGACTATGTCAACGATGAGGAGGGAAGGAATTTCTTCAAAAGGCCCAATATGGTCATTGCGGTGTCACTTCCATATTCGATGCTGGATAAGGAGCAGATGAAAAAAGTGCTCGACGTTGCGGACAAGGAGCTTCTGACACCCAGGGGTCTCCGGACACTTTCCCCGGGCAACAAGTTATATAACGGGATCTACCAGGGTAACCAGGAGGCGAGGGACAATGCTTACCACCAGGGTACCGTGTGGCCATGGCTCCTTGGACCGTTCTGCGAAGGATGGCTCAGGGTATATGGTAAAAGCGGCGTTCAGAAAGTCAGGAAACTGATCTTCGGACTTGAAGAATGCATGAGCGAACATGGTGTTACAACACTTTCGGAGATACACGATGGCGACCCGCCACATGCTCCACGCGGAGCAATATCACAGGCCTGGAGCGTCGGAGAGGTTCTGAGGATCCTAAATCTGCTTGAGCAGGATTATTCAAACATGTAAAAGAGTCAGGATATGCGTGTGTTAATGTTTGGCTGGGAATTTCCCCCTCATATATCGGGAGGGCTGGGAACAGCTAGCTATGGACTGACCAAAGGCATGGCAACTCTTGACAACCTGGAGGTAATCTTCGTTGTCCCAAGGGCATACGGCGACGAGGACCAGAGCGTTGTCCGCCTCATAGGGGCCAACAAGGTGCCGGTAGCCTTCAAAAAGGTATTCTACAAGGGAAGCAGGCGTCCGATAGAGAAAATCGAGATATCCTCAAAGATTGTTCCCTACACCGACCCTGAGGAATTCTGGAAGATGACCAGGACCGAAGAGTATGCCCACAGGCTTATTGTACAGACGAACAGGAAGGGGATGATAGATTTTTCTGGCAGATACGACGGTAACCTGCTCGATGAGATATATAAATACTCGGTTGTTGCTTCTGTGATAGCCGAAGAAAATGAGTTCGACATAATTCATGCCCACGACTGGCTTGCCTACCCTGCTGGAATTGCAGCAATGGAGGTCTCGGGTAAACCGCTGGTGATACATGTTCATGCAACCGACTTCGACAGGAGCGGAGGCAATGTGAACCCCGATGTCTACCGCATAGAAAAAAGCGGGATGGATGCAGCCTCCAAGATCATAACGGTGAGCAACCTCACGCGCGACATTGTGATAAACAGGTACGGGATACACCCCGACAAGGTGGAGACGGTCTACAACGCGGTTGAACCAATTCATCTCACCGAAGATGTCGCGGTTAACAAGGGTTTCGATGAAAAAGTTGTAACCTTTCTGGGAAGGATCACCCTTCAGAAAGGACCTGAATACTTCATCGAAGCTGCCTATAAGGTACTCAAGGCGATGAACAACGTAAGGTTCGTTATGGCCGGCTCCGGCGATATGATGGAAAGAATGATCAGGCGGGCAGCATCGCTCAAGATAACCGACCGGTTTCACTTCACCGGGTTCCTGAGGGGCAAGGACGTCTTCACAATGCTCTCTATGAGCGACGTATATATAATGCCGTCGGTATCAGAACCATTCGGAATTTCACCTCTCGAAGCAATGCAGTCGAATGTTCCTGTTATAATCAGCAAGCAGTCGGGTGTTGCAGAGATACTTACACATGCTGTCAAAACCGATTTCTGGGACATTGATGCAATGGCGGATGCAATTTACGGGATCCTGAATTATCCTGCCCTTGCAGGCATGTTCATAAAGAACGGAAAGGAAGAGGTCATCAGGCTTAAATGGGATAATTCGGCAAGGCATGTGAGGGACATATATGAAAGAGTCATTTGGCATAAATAAATTATAACATGAGTGCAGCAGGCAAAAAGGCTATTTGCCTTTATTTCCAGGTTCATCAGCCCTTCAGGCTCAAGAGATACAGGTTCTTCGACCTGGGGCATGACCATTATTACTATGACGATTTTTCTAACGAATCAATACTCAGGAAGGTTGCTGACAAGTGCTACCTGCCGGCGAATAAGATCATCCTCGACCTTATAAACAAGCATAAGGGCAAGTTCAGGGTTACATTCTCCCTGTCAGGGATAGTAATAAACCAGTTCCGGCTGTATGCACCCGAAGTGCTCGAATCATTCAGGCAGCTTGCAGAGACCGGGATGGTTGAATTCCTGGCCGAGACGGATTCACACTCGCTTGCTTCCCTGAAAAGCAGGGAGCACTTTGAATCCCAGATTCAGCTGCACCGTGATATGATGAAGAAATATCTCGGGTCAGAACCTACCTCCTTCAGGAACACTGAGCTCATTTATTCCGACCAGATAGGATCGTGGATAGCAGATATGGGATACAAGTCGATGCTGACCGAAGGTGCCAAGCACGTCCTCGGATGGAAAAGCCCTAACTACCTGTATTGCAACGCCATAAACCCGAGGCTCAAGGTGCTTCTCAGGAATTTCGTGCTCAGCGACGATATCGCATTCAGGTTCTCAAACAAGCAGTGGAGTGCATGGCCTCTTACTGCCGACAAGTATGCCTCCTGGCTGGGCAAGCTTGCACCCAAGAGCGAACTTGTCAATATCTTCCTCGATTATGAAACTTTCGGGGAACACAACTGGAAGGAAACGGGGATCTTCGACTTCCTTCAGCATATGCCTGCAGCCGTGCTGAAAAAAACTCCATTCAGGTTCATGACCCCTTCCGAAGTTGCCGACACACTGCAGCCTGTATCGGCCATCAGCGTACCCTCACCCATATCGTGGGCCGACGAGGAAAGGGATATAACGGCATGGGTTGGTAACGAAATGCAGGTAGCTGCCCTCGACAAGCTGTATGAGCTTTCCGACCGGGTGAAAAGATGCAACGATGAGCTTATGAACAAGGACTGGGAATACCTCCAGTCGAGCGATCATTTCTACTACATGGCGACAAAGTTCTTTTCCGACGGAGCCGTCCATGCCTATTTCAATCCTTATGATACTCCCTATGAGGCATTCATGAACTATATGAATGTCCTGAGCGATTTTGAAATAAGACTGAAAAGATGCCTTCCTGCCACATCGGAACAGGAGCAGATATCAAAACTTGAAACTATCATAGCAGAAAAGGACAGGATCATCGATAAACAGTCTGAGGAGATTGCCCGGCTTACGGGAAAGGGACCTAAAAAAGCTGCCAGAAGCCGCTCTGCTGCCATAAAGGAAGCGCCGGGCTCACTTAAGGAGCTGGCAGCTAAACTGGCCAAGGCCAGTCTCAAGAAGAGCGTTGGGAAAAAGATAACCGTAAAGGAAAAAGCAAAGGAGAAAGTGAAGGCAAAAGTCTCGGAAAAAGCAAAGGAAAAACCGGCAGGCAGGAAAACTACTGTAAAAACATCCACCAGGACCGCTTCCGTAAAGAAAGCAGCTGTAAAGAAGTCAAAAACTGCCCCCAAAACAAAGAAAGCCGTAAAGAAGTAACGGCACAGAATTAAAATTCCATATTAATATATCCAGAAAAAATGAAGGTTGATTTTTTATTTGAAACCAGCTGGGAAGTCTGCAATAAAGTTGGCGGAATACACACGGTCGTTTCAACAAAGGCCCTCAACATCGTGGAGGAACTTGGTGATAATTATATTCTTATCGGCCCCGATGTGTGGAGGGAAGAATCAAAGAACCCCGAATTCATTCCCGATGATGGCCTCTTTGCCGAATGGAGAGCAAGGGCATCCTCAGAAGGCATGAGGGTGAAGACAGGCCGGTGGAACATTGCGGGTAAACCCATTGTGATGCTGATAGACTTCACTCCGTACTTCGGGCAGCAGAATGAGATATTTGCAAAATTCTGGGAGACATATAAGCTCGACAGCATATCCGGTCAGTGGGATTATGTTGAACCTGCCCTTTTCGGATACGCTGCCGGCAAGCTGATAGAGAGCTTTACATCATTCTATCACGAGCATAATTATATAGTTGCACAGTTTCATGAATGGATGACCGGGACAGGGATCCTGTACCTGAAAAAGCATGTTCCGTGGGTAGCCTCTTCCTTTACAACCCATGCCACTGTCCTCGGCAGATGCATAGCAGGCAACAACAGGCCCCTGTACGGGAAAATGAAGGACTATGTCCCGGCGCAGGTTGCACGTGAATTCAACGTGATAGCCAAGCAGTCTCTTGAAAGAATATCTGCTGCAGAAGCAGATGTATTCACGACTGTAAGCGGTATAACCTCGAAGGAATGCAGTCATTTCCTGGGCAAGGATGTGGATATTGTAACACCGAACGGCTTTGAGGATTCTTTTGTACCTCCGCCGGAACTTTTCGGCGAAAAGCGCAAGGCAGCAAGGGAAAAGCTTAAGAAAGTAGCTGAAGCAGTGCTGGGTTACGGTCTGAAAGACGACTGCCTTTTCATTGCAAACAGCGGGAGATATGAATTCAGGAACAAGGGAGTAGACATTTTCATCGATTCTCTCGGGGAACTGAACAAAAAGGAAAAGCCAGGGAAGGATTGCATTGCATTCATCATGATGCCGGCTTATCATAAGGGGCCGAGGCAGGATGTTGTGGATATACTTTACAACAATGGCCCTGCCAACGGGGGAGACCGCTACCTTACACACAGCCTTCATTATCCCTCGTCCGACCCGGTGCTTCAGAGAATTAATGCCAACAACCTGCACAACGACGAGAAATCCCAAGTAAAAGTCATATTTGCACCAAGCTACCTTAACGGCAACGACGGCATATTCAATATGCCATACTACGATCTTCTTATCGGTTTTGACATTTCAGTATTCCCATCCTACTACGAACCCTGGGGCTACACACCCCTCGAAAGCCTTATGTTCTCAATACCCACTGTTACAACATCCCTGTCGGGGTTCGGACTCTGGGTGAGGGACTATTTCAAGGATCCGGGGAATGGCGTGGCGGTTATTGAAAGAACTGATGACAACGAAGACAAGGTCGTGACTGCTATCAGGCACTTCATGGCTGCTTTCTCAAACCTTGGTGAATATGAAGTCGCTGAGGCACGTGCCAAGGCTCATGAAATTTCACGGATAGCAATGTGGGACAGCCTGGTGCAGCATTACTTCACCGGGTATGAAACAGCACTGGGAAAGAGCAGCGAAAGGAGGGAAGAACCACGCGAATTCATCGGATTTGTGGAAGCCCCGGGAGTACCGGTACGAAAACCTCACCAGCTTCCCGTATGGAAAGACATATATGTACAGAGCCATGTTCCCGACAAGCTTGCTTCTCTGAAAGAACTGGCAAACAACCTGTGGTGGTCGTGGAACTCAGAGGCTGAAAATCTTTTCAAGAGAATGGATCCCTCACTCTGGGAGGAAGTGAAGCATAATCCCAAGGTGCTCATCGAAAAAATTGATTACAAGAGACTTCTCGTACTTGAAGATGATGAGGACTTTGTAGCCGATCTCGCGACGGTGACGAAAAACTTCCATGAATACATCAACCGTCCGGACGACCCGGAACAGCCTGCTGTTGCATATTTCAGCATGGAGTTCGGGATTCATCCCTGTCTCAAGATCTATTCCGGGGGTCTGGGGATCCTTGCCGGCGATTACCTTAAGGAGGCCAGCGACTCAAACAAGAAACTGATAGGAATAGGACTTCTTTACAGGTACGGCTATTTCAGGCAGAAGCTGGGTCCAAAGGGTGAACAGCTGGCGATCTATGAAGCCGAAGAATTTTCGCGGCTTCCCATCATGCCTGTTAAGGATGCCAAAGGAAACCATCTTTCAGTAAGCCTTGTCTGGCCGGGCCGCACGGTAAAAATAAGGGTATGGGAAGCAAAAATCGGTAAGGTAAGCCTTGTATTGCTGGATTCCGACTTTGATGACAATACTCCGGAAGACCGTACGGTAACCCACCATCTTTACGGAGGTGATCATGAGAACAGGCTCAGGCAGGAGCTTATCCTGGGAATAGGAGGAATAAGAGCTCTCGAAGCCATGGGATTAAAACCTGATGTTTTTCACAGCAACGAGGGACATTCCGCCTTCATAAGCCTTGAGAGGATGCGGACAATGATAGAGGAACACCATCTTACATTCCATCAGGCAATAGAAGCAGTACGTGCATCAACCCTTTTCACCACACACACTCCGGTTCCTGCCGGGCATGACGCCTTTGATGAAGATCTGATCAGAAAATACATATCACATTATCACAGCAGGCTTAACATAACCTGGGAAGAGCTTATGGCTCTCGGCCGCTGCGATACCGATATGGAAAGAAAATTCAACATGAGCTACCTGGCAACAAGAATGTCGCAGGAGCTGAACGGAGTAAGCAAACTCCACGGCGAGGTGAGCCAGGGAATGTTCAACAAGCTGTGGCCCGGGTACCTCAAGGAGGAATTGTACATCGACTATGTCACAAATGGTGTTCATCATCCTACATGGACAGCCCCTGAATGGAAGGAGGTCTACAGGGAGATCACGGGGAGTGAACATTTCGACCAGACCAACAGGGGGCTCTGGGATAAACTATATAATGTCGATGACAGAAGGATCTACGAGATAAAGAAGAAACTCAAGAAAAACCTGTTCGAGAACATAAGGAAGAGACTGCAGACCGACATGATGGAAAGGCATGTCAGCCCGCGAACGCTGATGAATATCAGCAGCCATCTTGACGAGAAGGCTCTTACCATAGGCTTTGCCAGGCGTTTTGCCACCTATAAGCGCGCCACTCTCATATTTCGCGACCTCGATCGTCTTGCACGGATCGTGAATAACCCCCAGAGACCCGTTCAGTTCATCTTTGCGGGGAAGGCACACCCCCATGACGGAGGCGGACAGGATCTTATCAGGAGAGTCTTTGAAATCTCCCAGCTGCCGCAGTTCGCAGGCAAGATCATCTTCCTCGAGAACTACGACATTGAACTGGCCAAATACATGGTAAGGGGAGTGGACATCTGGCTCAATACTCCTACCAGGCCGATGGAAGCTTCGGGTACAAGCGGTGAAAAGGCTGTGATGAACGGCACGATCCATTTCAGCGTTCTCGACGGCTGGTGGGTTGAAGGTTACAGGGCATACGCCGGCTGGGCTCTTCCGAAAAAGAGAACATTCTCCAACCAGGAACTTCAGGATGACGTAGATGCAGAGACTATCTATAATATGCTCGAGTATGAGATCGTACCTGCCTACTATTCCTTTAACGACCAGGGCGTACCGGTTGAATGGGTGAGCCTTATCAAGAATACCATGATAAAGATTGCACCTGAATTTACCATGAAGAGGCAGCTCGACGACTACTACGAGAAGTATTATATGAAGCTGTTCCGGAGGAGCAAGTATCTTATAGCCAACAACTTTGAAAAGGCCAGGGAATTAGCAGGATGGAAGAAAACCATGGTTGATGAGTGGGATAACATCGAAGTTCTGAATTACAGTTTCGAGAGACCTGGAGAGAACATATACCATTCAGGTCATGATTACAAGGCTGAGATAGCTTTGAACGTTCATAAGATACCCAAAGAGAATGTAGGTGTGGAGTTCATAATCACCCATATGAGCAAGGATGGGGAACATGAATTTGTGGCCAGCAACGAATTTGTACTGGTCAACTGCCGGAGCGGCAAATGTCTTTACAGGGCTAACCTTGTTCCTGAAAAGGCAGGCACTTTCTTTTACGGTATCAGGATTTACCCCAAGCACAAGGATCTGCCGCACAAGCAGGATTTCTACCTGTTGCGCTGGATCGACTAAATATCGGTTGCCCTCCTTACAGGTTCGCCCTTAAGGACGACAGCAGTGCGGGATGGCAAATACAGATAAAGCCGGAAGGGCACATTCAGTGTAGCCCTATCGGCTTTTTTTACGGAAGTGTATATGGTCTTTCTGTCGAAACGGTTAAAGCCTCCGAAGGCAGGGTCGTCGGAATCGATCAGCACCCTGTACTTCCCCTTTACCGGGATCCCGTAGTCGGTAAAAGACTTTACGGGATGGAAGTTGAATACGAACAGAAGCTGTCCCCTGGTGAACGCGATCACCTTGTCGTGGCTGTTCTCTACGAGCCTTCCAATGTACATTTCGTCGAGAACCCTGAACTCAGCCTGAAGTTTCACCATTTCCCTGTCGAAGCCGGCAAGGAAATGATATTTCAGATCCTTGTTCTCAAGCAGCTGCCACTGTCTTCTTGCATACTTGTAGCTCCAGTTATTGCCTTCCCTGGGGAAGTCTATCCATTCCGGATGCCCGAACTCGTTTCCCATGAAGTTCAGGTAGCCGCCGCCTGCAGTGCCGAACGTTAAAAGCCTTATCATTTTGTGCAATGCTATGCCCCTGTCCATGGAAAAACTGTGGTGCCAGATGGTCATGCCGGTGTACATCTCTGCATCGAGCATCCTGAATATCAGCGTCTTGTCACCTACCAGGGCCTGGTCGTGCGATTCGCAGTACGAGATGATCTTTTCTTCCGGACGATGCTGTGTAAGCTCATGCATCAGGTGGCCCATATCCCAGTTCTCATCCAGGGTTTCCTTTACCAGCTTGATCCAGAAATCAGGTACTCCCATTGACAGCCTGTAATCAAAACCGTAACCGCCTTTTGCCGTGGGTGCAGCCAGTCCGGGCATACCGCTCATCTCCTCGGCGATAGTCAAAGCTGCCGGGTTGAATTCATGGATGAGCTTGTTTGCCAGGAAGAGGTAAACAAGCGCATCTTCATCCTGCCCTCCGTCAAAGTACTCACTGTATGTTGTAAAATTTTTCCCCAGGCCGTGATCATAATAGATCATGCTGGTGATCCCGTCGAACCTGAAACCGTCGAATTTGTATTCTTCGAGCCAGTAGCGGCAGTTTGAGAGCAGGAAATGAAGCACATTATCCCTGCCGTAGTCGAAGCACAGTGAATCCCAGGCTATATGGTTTCTCCTGTCGCTGGTATGAAAGTAGAGCCCCGGGGATCCGTCGAAAAGCCCGAGGCCTTCGTTTATGTTTTTCACCGAATGGGAATGCACAAGGTCCATTATAACCCTCAGGCCGTTAGCGTGTGCTGTATCAATAAGTTCCCTGAGATCCTCGGGGGTGCCGAAGCGCGAAGAAGCTGCGAAGAAATTGGCGACGTGATACCCGAATGATCCGTAAAAAGGATGTTCCTGGACAGCCATCAGCTGAATGGTATTGTACCCGGCCCTGACGATCAATGGAATTATGTTCTCAGTGAATTCACGGAAGGTTCCTGTTTTTTCAAGCTGCGTGGCCATACCTACGTGGGCTTCATAAATAACCGGCGTGGTGGCAGTGGATACGAAATTCCCGATCTTCCACCGGTATTCTTCAGGAGGATTCCACACCTGTGCGGAAAAGATCTTGGTTTTTTCATCCTGAACAACCCTGTTGGCATAGGAGGGTATCCGTTCACCTTTTCCTCCGGGCCAGTGGATGAGAAGCTTATAAAGGTCTCCGTGTTTCAGAGCCTCTGAAGGAAGCGATATCTCCCAGTCGCCGTATTCGCTGATACGGTTGAGCCTGTATTCCTGCTTCTCCTTCCAGCCGGTAAATGTGCCTGTGATGAAGATTTCATCAGCATTTGGAGCCCATTCCCTGAAGATCCATCTGTCTTTTTCCCTGTGGAGGCCGTAATAGAAATAGCCCATCGCAAATTCAGTCAGTTTTCCCCTACCGATCAGCTGCCTTTCCCTCGAAAGGCACTTCGCAATGCGCCTGTCAATTACCGGACTGAACGGATCGAGCCATGGATCGGCTTCATAAAACTTTCCCGCAGCTTTCTTCATGATTGGGCTTTCTTCCCATAAAAGTACAAAATCCGGATGATTATCCTCTTCAAATTTCTTTGCTTTGCTAATTTTGCATGTTCAGGCTGAAGAGATGGAAATACACAACGGATATGAAGGGTTTACCCTCGTGAGACCTGTGGTAACGATCGGCATCTTCGACGGTGTGCACCGGGGGCACAGGATCCTTCTCGATACCCTTGTAAAGAATGCTTCTTCTGCCGGAGCTGATTCTGTCGTAATTACTTTTGACCCTCACCCCAGGATGGTACTCGAAAAGGGAAGCAGCAACCTTCATTTCCTCTCCACTCTCGACGAAAAAAAGACTCTCCTGGCAAAAGCACGTGTTGGACACCTGGTAATCATCCCGTTCACGTTGTCTTTCAGCAGGATGAGCGCCTGTGATTTTGTCAGCAGCATACTGGCTGAAAAGCTGAAAACCAGGCACCTGATCATGGGGCACGACCATCATTTCGGATCAGGCCGTGAAGGAAACTACAGCACCGTCAATCAATGTGCCGCTGCCCTGGGATTCGATGTCGTGCAGCTTAAGGGATTGCGGTCGAGGGAAGGAATAATCAGCTCATCGATGATCAGGGAAGCACTCATTAAGGGAGATCTCGACAATGCCAACAAATGGCTCGGCTACGCCTATTCCCTGACCGGAGAGGTTATCGAAGGAAGGAAACTTGGAAGAAAACTCGGATTCCCGACTGCCAATCTTAAGCCGGTGGACAAATACAAGCTTATCCCCGCGAATGGTGTGTATGCCGTAGAAGTAAAAACAGGAGGGGAAACCTTACCAGGCATGCTCAGCATAGGTACAAATCCGACGGTTTCAGCGAACCCGGGGAAAAGATCTGTGGAAGTACATATTTTCGATTTTGACAGGGATATTTATGGTCACCGGGCTGAGGTTCTCTTCAGGTATCGTCTCCGCGATGAGATCAGGTTTGACAATGTCGTAAAACTTACGCAGCAGATGGAACGGGACAGGAAGATTGCCCTGCGTCTGCTTTCGGAATGAACAGGCAGACATATATTTTGTTAAATTTGCAGGCTTAATAAATGAAAAAATGACACTGGTAAAGGAAAAGATGGAATACAAGGTTAAAGATATAGCACTTGCCGGTTTCGGCAGGAAGGAAATAGAGATCGCAGAAAAGGAGATGCCTGGTCTCCTTGCAATCAGGAAGAAATATTCATCACAGAAGCCTCTTAAGGGTGCCCGGATAACAGGTTCGCTGCATATGACGATACAAACCGCCGTCCTCATCGAGACGCTGAGGGAGCTCGGCGCCGACGTGAGATGGGCAAGCTGCAATATCTTCTCTACGCAGGACCATGCTGCAGCAGCCATAGCCGAGGCGGGTATACCCGTTTTTGCATGGAAGGGAGAGTCACTTGAGGAGTACTGGTGGTGCACGGCACAGGCCCTGTCATTTCCTGACGGCAAAGGCCCGAACCTGATCGTTGACGACGGAGGAGATGCTTCTCTGTTCGTACACCTGGGGTATAAGGCTGAAAATGATCCGCGTATCCTCGATAGAAAACCTTCGAACAGGGAGGAAGGTATTATCCTTTCGACCCTGAAACAGATACTTGTTTCGGATCCCGGCAAGTGGCACAGGGCAGTGGCAGAACTCAGGGGCATATCCGAGGAGACCACCACCGGCGTTCACAGGCTTTACCAGATGCTTGAGAATAACGAACTTCTTGTGCCGGCGATAAACGTGAATGATTCAGTGACTAAATCCAAATTCGATAACCTTTACGGCTGCCGTGAATCACTTGCCGACGGTATCAAAAGGGCAACCGACGTAATGATAGCCGGCAAGGCAGTTGTTGTTTGCGGTTACGGCGACGTGGGAAAGGGAAGCGCCAGGTCGATGAGAGCATACGGGGCAAGGGTCATCGTCACGGAGATAGATCCCATATGCGCCCTTCAGGCAGCAATGGAAGGCTTTGAGGTGAAGAGGATTGAGGATGCACTTGACGAGGGAAATATCTTCGTCACCGCAACAGGCAACCGCGACGTTATCACGGTTGAACACATGAAAAAGATGAAGGACCAGGCTATTGTCTGCAACATCGGCCATTTCGACAACGAGATACAGGTTGACGGACTCAATGTCTTAAGCGGAATAAAGAAAACAAACATCAAGCCGCAGGTTGACAAATATATTTTTCCCGACGGCCATGCCATCTTCATACTTGCCGAAGGAAGGCTCGTCAACCTGGGTTGCGCCACAGGACATCCTTCTTTTGTGATGAGCAATTCATTCAGCAACCAGACCCTTGCACAGATAGATCTCTGGACAAATGATTACAAGATCGGGGTTTACAGGCTTCCGAAGCATCTCGACGAGGAAGTGGCACGGCTTCACCTTGCCCAGCTTGGTGTCAGGCTTACCGAACTTACGAAGGAACAGGCTGATTACATAGGAGTTCCTAAAGAGGGCCCCTACAAACCGGATCACTACAGGTATTAATAGTTCTCAACGATAAGGTACCTTCCGTCGAAGGTGGTTCTGTAATTCTTCAGAGGATATTTTCCGGGGCCGGAGATTACGACTCCTCCTGTCGGTAAAGAATAAGAAGTTCCGCATTCGGGGCATACAGCCTGGATGAAATCCACGTTTACCTTTATGTTTGTGCCGTTAACGGCATAGTCGTGAGGACAGGTCCTGTCGTAGGCATAGAACTGGTCATCGGTGGCTCGGTATATAATTATCCCATTCCGCTGATAACCTCCTGCCCGGTCTCCCCAGTTGTTGGTCTGGTAGGTCACTATATAATGATTACCGATCGCATTCAGGTCGCGGAAGAGAATGTCACCTGTAATGTCCATTGTGAAACTTGTATATGTATCCGGGATCACGTCATTGTCATTCCTTTCGCACGATAATGGAAGGATGACAGACAGGGTTGCAAGCACCAGGGATCCGATTCTTCCGGCTGTTGACATCTTCATGAGTTTGTTAAAACAAAATTAGCATAACTGACATTAAAGTAACGAAATTCCGTTCGTATTTATTTTAAACATCTGGAAATGAAGTTTCTGTTATCGAGGAAAGCAATTCTCATCCTTACCGGTCTTCTTCTTGCAGCAGGCATTTGCCAGGCCCAGTCATTTGACAGACCTGCTCCTCCCAGGCAGCAGAAGAGCACTTCAAACAACCGTGTCAGGCAAAAGAATACCAGGATTCGCGGCCCTAAAGCAGTAGAAAGGGCCAAAAAGAAACAGGAAGCCAATGACAGGAAGCTGAGGAAGGAGTATAAGGATTTCGTGGAAGAGAATAAAAGACGCTCGCTCGAAATACAGACGCCGGAGGTCAGGGAAAGGATGAAGCAGAACATAAAAAATGTTAATTCCGGGTACAAGGCAAAGAGAAAAAACCAGTCTGCCGCCACCCGGAGGGCAGCAAGGAAATATAAAAAGTAAGGCAAAAAAAAGAGCTTGTAAATATCTTATTTACAGTATTTTTTTTGCATTTTCAGAAAAGATTTACTATATTTGTCTTATGAAGAGTTCCGGAAATCCGGGATTCTTCATATTTTTTAATTGTTGTTACAGAAAAAATGCCAGAGGTTATATACAATACGGAGGAGGGTCTTCAGAAACTGAAGGATGAGCTCGAACAGCTCAGGACTGTTGAAAGACCTATGATAGCCAGGATGTTATCTGAAGCCAGGGCGCAGGGCGACCTTACAGAGAATGCAGAATATGCTGCTGCCAAGGAATTGCAGGCTATGCTCGAAACCAAAATAGCCAAGCTCGAAGATGTCATCGCCCGCTCGAGGATCATTGATGAATCAAGGATAGACACTTCAACTGTCAGGATACTTAACAGGGTGAAGATCAGGAATAAGGTAAATAATGTGATAATGGAATACCAACTGGTTCCTGAAAGCGAAGCCAACCTTAAGCTTGGGAAGATTGCAGTAAGCTCGCCAATAGCCCAGGGTCTGATAGGAAGAAAAGTGGGAGAAGTTGTTGAAATTAAAGTCCCTTCCGGCACTATCCCTTTCGAAATAGTATCAATTTCATTGTAATAATGCGACAACCCTGATATGGCATCCATTTTCACAAGGATCATAAACGGAGAGATACCCTGTTACAAAGTCGCGGAAGATGATCTTTTCTTCGCATTCCTCGATATCAATCCTCTCAGGGAAGGACACACTCTTGTCGTGCCTAAAAAGGAGGAGGATTATATCTTCGACCTGGATGATGATACTATAGCCGGAATGATGCTGTTCTCAAAAAAAGTCGCTGTTGCACTAAAGGCAGCCATTCCATGCGCCAGGATAGGTGTTGCCATTCTGGGCCTTGAAGTTCCTCATGCCCACATTCACCTCGTTCCCATGAACTCAATGGAGGATGTGAACTTCCGGAATCCGAAACTTAAATTCACCCCGGAAGAATTCAGGGCTACAGCAGAAAAAATCAGCAAAAAGTTATAACTTTATAAGATAATTCTGCTCGCTGCATGAGTTATCTGTATGATGTATGGGATGACTTTATAAGTCTTCTCTTTCCGCGTTTATGTTATGCCTGCGGCAATCACCTGCTCAGGAACGAAAACCTTATATGCACCGAATGCTACATTCGTATCCCCCGGACCGCTTATCATCTTCAGGAAGATAATCCTGTCGCAAGGCTATTCTGGGGGAGGTGCAGGATAGAAAGGGCTGCAGCTTTCTCCTTTTATAACAAGGACAGCAGGATCAGGAAACTGATACACAATCTCAAGTACAGGGGCGTAAGGGAGATAGGTTCCGAACTGGGCAGGATATACGGCGTTTCACTAAAAGATACAGCCTTCCTGGAGGGTATCAACCTGATCATACCCGTTCCCCTGCATCCTTCAAAGGAAAGAATAAGGGGTTTTAACCAGAGCAGCATAATAGCAACAGGCTTCTCGGATGTAACAGGAATTCCGGTGAACGGCAGTATCCTCGTCAGGCAGGGATTTTCGGAATCGCAAACCAGGAGATCGAGATATGAGAGGTGGATGAATGTGGAAGGTATCTTCGGCGTTTCGATGCCTGAGATGGCTGAGGGAAAGCATGTCCTGCTGATAGATGATGTTATCACCACCGGATCAACCCTGGAAGCATGTGCAAACGAGCTTCTGAAATGCAGGGATACAAAGGTAAGCGTTGCTGCCCTGGCGGTTGCCGTCGTCTGAACTACCTGACCCTTCCCGGATTCTTTTTCAAGAAATCCTTCCAGCCCGTGTAGGCTTTTTCCGACACCGGACTTCCGGTCTGGAAATAATGGCACAATGCTGCAGCAAGGCCGTCGGTGGCATCGAGCTTCATCTCCGACTTCCTGAATTTCAGGATATTCATCAGCATGGCTGCCACCTGCTCCTTCGATGCAGCACCCTGCCCGGTGATGGACATTTTTATTTTCCTGGGAGCATATTCGAATATCGGGATGGAACGAGTGAGGGCTGCGGCAATAGCCGCCCCCTGTGCCCTTCCAAGCTTGAGCATCGACTGGACATTTTTCCCGTAGAACGGTGCCTCTATCGCCAGCTCGTCGGGATGATATTCATCGATGATGGCGAGTGTCCGGTCGAAGATCTGCTTAAGCTTTATGTAATGGTCACCCGACCGGGAGAGGTCAATAAGTCCTATTCCAAGGAGTACGGGAGAGTTTCCTGAGACCCTTATTATGCCATAACCGGTGATGTTGGAACCGGGATCGATCCCAAGTATTATCCTCTCTCTGGGTTTAGTCTTCAGAGCCACCTGGTTGAGATCCTCGTATTATTTAACCGTAAAGGCATTATTCATCCATTCAGGTCTTTCGGACCATACAGGGGTTTTATGGAATTCACCTTTACCCTTGCCGGAGAAAGACCCGGTCTGAAGATAAAGGATGGCTTCGCTCAGGCATGCCTCGCGACGGTCATCATAATCATGTGTAATATCGTCGACAGCTAGCTGATCGGGTATGAGGCCATCAAAATAATCGCCCTGGCCAAGTGAATTGACAAGCTTGAAGGTTATCGGCGAGAATAAATACTTTTCACCGACTACAAAACCATCCATGCCGACGCACTTGCCTTCGGTGGTGTCTCCTACCGTCACAACCTCCATATGCGGGGATAGGCCGTTAATTATTGCTTCGCTTGCAGAAGCCGTTGCACGTGAGGTTATTACCACAAGCCTGGGAATTGTCAGGGAGTAAGACGAAGAGAGGAACCTGTAGGTATTGTTCAGCGACTGCAGCTTATTATTATAGGATAGCGTGGCAAATACCTTGCCCGACAGAGAGTTCCCTCCAATGTAGCTTGCAAGCTGCTGGGTCACGTTGAGGTAACCTCCCGGATTGTACCTCAGGTCAATTATCAGGTCTGTGACGCTATTGGCCTTGAAGAACGAAAAAGCAGTCTGGAGCTCCTGGGAGGAAGGAATTATGAAATAATCGAAAACAAGATGACCGGCTTTTTTTGTACCGGCGGCATCGAGCCAGATCGTATCATAGAGAATGACCGTGTTGATGGTGAACTTTGTTTTTGTCGATGCAACGGAATAGGGTGAACCATCAGGTTTTTCGAAGACAAAATTGTTTGTTACACCCTCTGTTTTTGGTCCAAAGGCCGCATCATAAGCTTCATTGTCTCCATCCAGGAAAATCTGTGCCATATTGTATCCGTTGACGGTCTTTAATATCCATCCCCGCCTTACACCATTAGCATAAAGAGGAGCATTTTTATATATCTGGGCGATCCTTACCGTGTTATCCTGGCTGAGTGCGACCATTATCCCGTGGCCTACAAAATCACCCTCCATCTGGGCCAGGAACTTTTCATAGTCTGCAACAAAGCTCCATTTATCCAGTTCCTTATATCTCATGGCGTTAAGCAGATCGTAGGGATTGGAATAAGCATTCCTGTCAACTGCCGGCATAAGATTATACCAGTAGTAGTAGATATTCATTATATAATAGAGAGAGTCTTTGGCCATTTCCGGAGTGATTTCCGCGGGTTCGTCGTCCTTTTTACAGGAGCCCATTATCATTATTGCAATCGTGATCAGGATAGAGAGCTTTTTCATTGGAATATAGTTTGATAGATCCCTCAGTATGTGTTACAAAGATAACAATTTTATGCCCCCGATGGTTTACGGTTCTGGAGCCAGATGCCCGATATTATCAGAACCAGCCCTATGGGGGTTGTATAATAAACGGGTTCGTGAAGGATAAAGTGTACAAAAACAAGAGAAAGAAAAGGTGCCAGATATACAAGGTTGCTGACCTTGTCGGTCGTTTCAGCCATCTGCAGCGCCTTGAGCCAGAACAGGAAAGTAATTCCCATTTCGAAAACACCGACGTAGGCAGCGGCAAGAATGCCTTTTACTGCGAATTCCGAAATCTGCCATTTTCTCGTAATTAACAGTGCTGCAATTATATACAGGTAACCGAACAGAAAATTCAGGAATAATTTCACCGATTCGTCACGCTTGTCCTTTACGTTCAGGATGAAATAAAGAGCCCAGAAAACAGAACTTCCTGTCGCAAAAAGCACACCATTCAGGTTTGTTTTTCCCGGAGAGAACAGGTGACCCTGGGATGAGATCACGTATACCCCTATAAAGCTGATGAAGAGGGCAGCGAAACTTCTGCTTTTAATCTTCTGGCCGAGTATCGGCACGGAAAGGAATACCAGGATAATGGGCCAGATCTGGTTGAGGGGCTGGGCTATCTGCGCCGGCAGCAGCTTGTATCCGTTAAGCAGAAGAATATAGTAAACAAACGGGTTCACAAGGCCTAGCAGCGCCGATTGGAGCAGCTGAGCGGGTGAATTTCTGAATAGAAGCGGTGTCTTTTTTTCGAAGATGATCACTGCAAGGAGTATGCATGCTGATGTTCCTGTAGCGATAGCCAGCATCGGGAGTATGTCGAGCTCCCCAAGGCTGATCTTGAACACTGTAGGGACTGTCGACCAGAAAAAGACCGCCAGAAGGGCGTAGATATATGATTTACGTGTTGTGTTCATAATTTAAAGGCCCCACAACCCCCCTAAAGGGGGGCTATAAACCCATCAGGCAGTGGGTTTCACCCCCCTCTTCAGGGGGGGCAGGGGGGGTAATCCTCACTTTATTTCAGCCCCCTTCAGGGGGGTTGGGGGGTCAGTTTATAATATCAAATCCAGTATAAGGAACAAGAACCTCAGGCACTTTAATTCCTTTTTCTGTCTGGTTATTCTCAAGTATGGCTGCAACTATCCGTGGCAGTGCCAGTGCACTTCCGTTAAGCGTATGGACCAGCCTCGTCTGCTTGCTTCCTTTTTCCCTGAAGCGGCACTTCAGCCTGTTCGAC
>JALONU010000092.1 GCA_025454775.1 Bacteroidales bacterium
CCAGTAACAATATTTTATTAATTGTTGGAAAAAAACAATTGAAAACATATATTTGCGGATTGTTAAATCTTAAACCTAAACAAATCGATAAAAATGAGTAAACAAGGAAGTTCGTTCAAAGATGCGCTGTCAAACATTTTTGCAGCTAGTGCTATTCTTATTGCACTTGTTATATCCATCATTCTTTTCCAGAATGTGATGGGTAATCCGGTTCACTTCGAAGGAGGAAATCCCAAGGGTTCTCCCCTGGAAGGTGACTATCTCGGAATTATTTATAAAGGGGGGTTCATTGTTCCTATTCTTATGACCTGTGTTCTCGCGCTGCTTATCTTCATCATTGAAAGGATCATCACTCTTTCAAGAGCCAAGGGAAAAGGCAGGCTCAACACTTTTGTCCACAAGCTTCAGGGCCTTCTCGCAGAGGACAAGATTGAAGAAGCTGTTGAGGCATGTGACAAGCAGAGGGGTTCGCTTGCAAACGTAATGAAAGCCGGTCTGATAAGGTACCGCGATCTTCAGAAGGACAAGGAACTCGAGAAGGACCAGAAGATCCTTTCGATACAGAAATCATTCGAAGAAGCAACAGCTCTCGAGCTGCCGATGCTTTCAAAGAATATGGTTATTTTCTCCACTCTAGCATCAATTTCAGTGCTTATCGGTCTTATCGGCACAGTGCTTGGTATGATCCGCGCATTCGGTGCTCTTGCACAATCAGGTGCTCCTGATGCACTTGCACTGGCAACCGGTATCTCCGAAGCTCTTGTGAACACTGCATTCGGTATCACCGGATCAACACTTGCAATCATAGCATTCAACTATTTTTCATCATCAATTGACGCCTATACATTTAAAATTGATGAGGCTGGTTTCAGCCTGACACAGAATTTCGCTGCGTCACTGAAGAACAACTAGTTTGAGATTTATCTTTTGGTTTAACTATTAAAGGAAAACCTGATGCCAAAGATTAAATTACCAACTAAGTCACCAAGAATCGACATGACGCCGATGGTCGACACCTTCGCGGTAATCCTCACGTTCCTGATGCTTACCGCAACCATGAGGCAGGACGAACCGGCAAATGTTGTAACGCCCTTCTCAATATCAGAAAAACCAACTCCTGATTTCAATACAATGACTTTCCTGATAAGTCCGGAAGGCAAGGTGTTCCTGAACATGGATAACGGACCCGATACCATCCTCAAGCTAAGGCGGAAGCTTCTTGAGGAAATGGGAAAGAGGTATGCCATCGAATTTACTGAGAAAGAGCTCAGGGAGTTTGAGAAGTTCCCGTCGTCCATGGGTGTGCCGATAAACAACATGAAAGAGTTCCTTGCGGGAAAAACCAGCAAGGAGCGAGATCCTTTCCAGGTGGGGATACCGATGGATTCCACGGATAACCAGCTTGGAATGTGGATACTGTGTGCACGCCAGGTGAATCCGGCCATAAACGCCAGCATCAAGGGTGACTCTGAGACACCCTTCCCGGCAGTCAAGAAAGTTCTTGATAACCTCCAGGAGAAGAAGATCAACAGGTTTATGCTGGTTACGAGCCTAGAGGCTACGCAAATCAATCTGGAAGAAATACAGCAGTAACATGGCAGAGATAATTCAAGAGGAAAAAGGAAAAGGCGGAAAGAAGAAAGCAAAAAAACACCCGCCGCACATCGACATGACACCTATGGTCGACCTGATGTGTCTGCTGATAACATTCTTCATGCTTACCACCGCTTTCGCAAAAGCCAAGGTGATGGACATCGTGCTTCCCGAGAAGCTCGAGAATCCGGAAGAACAGAAGGCCCCTGCAGTTGCAGAAAGCCGAAATGTCAACATCATTCTCGGCCCTGACAACAGGATATTCTGGTATCCCGGAGCGGTAAAACCGGCAGATTACAACGCCAACGTGTTCCCCCCGCTGATCGAGCTCGACTACAGCGCCACAGGGATACGTCAGCTGCTGCTTGACAAGAACAAGACACTTGCCAGGAAAATAGCCGACTTCAATGATATGGTCATTAAAGGTGAGATTGTACTTTCCCAGGACTCCATTCAGGGTTCCATAAGGAAACTGAAGGCTGATGACGACACTGGCCCTTTTGTGCAGATCAAGGCATACAAGGAGGCTAATTATGGCAATTTTGTGGATATTCTCGATGAGATGAACATCTGCGGAATTGGCCGGTACATGTTCGTAGACATCACATGGTATGAAGAAAAGATGGTGGAAATAGCCGTTGGCAAAGCCACTGCTTCGACCAATTAACCCGTAAATCCAGAGAGAGATGGCACGTAATAAAGAAAGAGCTCCGTCGTTCAACGACATAGTCTTTGAATTGCGGAACAAGGAGTACGGTGCGTACAGGCTGCGGAAGAAATACAACCGCAACGTAATTATCGGTTCACTGATCGGAATCCTGATTATAGGCACAGCAGTAATTGCACCTCACATCTACGCAAAAGCTATTGAAAGCAAGAAGGCCAGGGCAGAAAGGCAGGTTGAGATGGTAATGGAAAATCTCGATCAGCCTACCGAACAGGTAGCTCCACCTCCACCCCCACCGCCTCCTGCAGAAGCAGTCCAGCAGAACAGATACGTTCCGCCGGTGGTTGTCGACTCGGTAAAGCCTGAGGATAATGTACAGCTGATGACAGCAGACCAGGCTACCGTTGAAGTAGTGAATGAAGAGTTCATCGAAGTCGTTGAAGAGGTTAAGGAAGAAGTACAGGAAGAAGAGGCAGAGCCTGAACCATTCGTGGTTGTTGAGGAAATGCCTATGTTCCCCGGCGGCGACCCCGCACTTCTGACCTATATAGCCGAACACACCAACTACCCGGAAGTTGCCAAGGAAAACAATATCCAGGGTAAGGTAATCGTAAGATTCTGCGTTACAGCCAAAGGTTCTGTCAGTCAGATCAGCGTTCTGAAATCAGTTGATCCTGAACTTGACAAGGAGGCTGTGAGAGTTGTTTCGACACTTCCTGCATTTAAGCCTGGAAAACAGGGCGGAAAACCGGTTCCTGTATGGTACATGGTGCCAATAAATTTCACGCTTAAATAAGATCCATTTTACTTATTATATGGAAAAGTCCCGATTAATCATCGGGACTTTTTCGTTTAGTCAGTGGGATTGCTTCGTCGTCCCGACATTGACCACCGTAGCCTCAGCGAAGGTGGTGGCGGGACTCCTCGCAATGACTGGATACTAAAAGAGATTGAGGTCATTGCGAGGAGCGCAGCGACGAAGCAATATCCCTAATTCAGTTCCTTACTTATCAGTTTAACAAATTCCGAAATATCCTCCTCCGTTGTATCCCAGCTGGTCATCAGCCTGTATTCGGATGTTGACTCGTTCCAGGGATAAAAGAAATAATGCTGCTGAACCTTCTCAGCAACAGCTTTCGGAATTATTACAAATATACCGTTGGACTGAACCTTCTGAGTGATTTTCAGTGAGGTAAATTTTCGAAGGCGGGATTCCAGTACCGAAGCCATCCTGTTTGCATGTGACGCACACTCCTTCCAGAGATCATTACGGAAATATGCAATGTACTGGGCAGATATGTATCTCATCTTTGAAGCCAGTTGCATTCCCTGTTTCCTGATATACCTGAAATTCTCAGCCAGGCCCGGCTTCAGGAAACAGACCGCCTCTCCCATCATCATCCCGTTCTTGGTCCCTCCGAAGGAAAGAACATCAACCCCCGCGTCTGTTGTAAAAGCCCTGAAAGGCAGGCTGAGGGCAACTGCGGCATTAGCTATCCTCGCACCATCCATATGCAGGTATAAGCCCAGGGAATGGGCATAATCTGCAAGTTTACGGATTTCCTCCGCCGTATAAACTGTACCCATTTCCGTTGACTGGGTTATGGATACTACTTTTGGCTGAGCATGGTGTTCAAAACCGAAGCCGTGCATATGCTTTGCAATTAATTCAGGAGTTATCTTACCGTCTGGTGTTTCAACGGTAAGAACCTTGCAGCCAGTGAATTTCTCGGGAGCTCCACACTCATCCTGCTCAAGGTGAGCTGTTTCTGCGGCAACAAGGGAATTCCAGGAATGTGTTACAGAACTGATGCCCAAAACGTTGGCAGCGGTTCCGGTAAACACGAAAAACACTTCGGTTTCCGGTCCGAGCTGTTCTTTAAAGAGCTTAACGGCTTGTTCAGTGCAGATATCCGAACCATATCCAATTGCGTGGCCCGCGTTGACCATATTAAGCTCTTTCAGTATCTCCGGATGCACACCCGCATTATTATCACTTGCAAAACCTCGTTTAATCATTTTATTCATTTATTTAATTTAACCGCAAAGGGCGCAAAGCCCTTCTCGCTCTCGCTTCGTCGGGAAAAGACACAAAGAACGCAAAGTTATTATCAGCTTCTTTGCGTCCTCTGCGGCTTTTACTGCAGATGAAAATCTGCAGGCTTTGCGTGCTTTGCGGTTAGGATTTCTTTATCTGATCTTTGATCCTTTTACTGCGAAATACGTAATATATGCGTAGTATATGAACAGGCAGCAGATGGCCACGATAAGTCCGACACCTCTCTGGATACCTCCCATCATTATCGGAAGCAAAGCAGCACCGATTACGGAAGTGGCTATTACACCCGAACCAACCTTTGAATGCGGACCAAGATCTTCAAGTGCAAGGTTGTAAATGCATGGCCACATTATTGAATGCATAAGTCCGGTGCCAAGGAACAGCACCAGTGCAACTCCGTCCATCTCCAGTTTGCCAAGGACAAGTGACAGGAGAAGCATTACGGCGCCCATAATGGCGTTGAAGCTCAGGATCTTTCTGGCAGAATATTTCCGGAGGATAAAGATACCGGCAATACGTCCGACCATCAATCCTGCCCAATAATATGCAAGCAGCCTGGTTCTGCTTTCTGCATCAAATGAAAATCCCAGCTTCCCTGAATAATCAGCGAAGAAGCTTGGTATACCTATTTCCACGCCCATGTAGAAAAAGATTGCCAGCGAACCGAGCCACATATGGGTGTATTTGTATGCACTCGACTTATATTTTTTTACAGTACCATCCTCAGAGACATCACCTTCTTTGATTTCAGGAAGCTTCATAAAAAACATAACAACCACTATTATGAGGGTTGCTATTCCGATACCGGCAAAAGGTCCCTGAACAGCCTTTGGATCTGATGCGCCTTCTGTATTGGCAGAAACTATCAGCATTGAAACAAAGATAGGAGCTATAACCGTAGCCAGGGAATTAAGTGCATTGGTTAGTGTAAGCCGGCTTGCAGCTGTCTCAGGTGTTCCCAGAGCGTTGACATAGGGATTGGCGGCCACCTGCAGTATAACTACTCCGATAGCAAATACTGATACTGCACTCAGAAAGCCATAATAGCCCAGAGCCACACCGGGAATGCAGAGAAAGAAACCAATGGCAATCAAAGCCAGAGAACTCAGAACTCCCCACCTGTATCCAATCCGGTTAAGAAGATAACCAACCGGAATTGAAAGTATGTACGCACCATAGAAGAAAGTATTGGGCAGCTGCTTTTCAACCTCATTCAGGTTAAAGGCGCTTTTAAGGTAATCAATCAGGGAGTTGTTCATTGTTGTGATAAACCCGAGAAGGAAAAACATGGCGGCCATCACGATCAGGGGGAACAGGAATTTGTTTTTATTGTCAGTCATGGTACTTAGATGTTAATGGTTAGTGGAGACTATTAATTTCGGATTGCGGATTTGCGATTGCTGATTTGGGATTTCAGATTGAGAAGGGGAAATTTCTACTTTGTACTGAATTTATAGATGCATAAATGCCTGTACTCTTCTCCGGGATTAAGTATCGTTGAGGGGAAGTGGGGCTTGTTTATAGTATCGGCAAAGTGCTGTGTCTCAAGGCAGAAGGCCCAGCGGCGCTGGTATTTCTTCCCTCCCTTGCCCTTTTCGTTGTCTATCCAGTTTGCCGTATACAGCTGAACCCCGGGCTGGGTTGTCAGGACTTCCATAACACGTCCTGAAGAAGGATCATGAGCCATGGCGGCAAGACCCAGAGTTCCGGTACGATGCTTCAGAACCCAGTTATGATCATATCCTGCTCCATACCTGATCTGCACATCATCACTGTCGATATCCTGTCCGATTTTTTTGGGTGTTGTAAAATCCATCGGAGTTCCCTTTACAGGGCGGATCTCTCCTGTCGGCACATTGGTTTCATCTGTCGGGGTGAAGAAATCACCATTGAGTGTAAGGTACTGGTCATATATGATTCCGGATCCCTCGCCCGCAAGATTGAAGTATGAGTGGGAGGCAAGGTTAACAATCGTAGGTTTATCTGTAATCGCATGATATTCAAGCTTCAGCTCATTCTCATCGGTTAGCGTATATGTTACCGATACTTTCACTTTTCCCGGATATCCCTCCTCTCCGTCAGGAGATAAGTATTCCATTTTAACCATCGAGGGAGAGGTTTTCACCACATCCCATACAACCCTGCTGAAACCATCAATCCCTCCATGAAGGTGATTTGGTCCGTTGTTAACTGCAAGAGTATATTCACTGCCCTGAAGGAAGAACTTACCCTTTGCTATCCTGTTTGCGCATCTTCCGCAAACTGCACCCATGTATGGCCCGTTTCCGTCGATATATTCCTTTATCGTGTCGTAGCCCTGAACCACATCAGCGAAATTTCCTTTCCGGTCCGGAACCAGGATGCTGACGATTATGGCGCCATAATTCGTAACCTGGGCTATAAGGCCGTTCCTGTTCTTCAGAGTATGAAGCGAGGTGGCTTTGCCCTTATGCACAGCCTTGAATGCTGCTTCAGGAATAATGTTCATGTTCCGTAATGTTTAGAATTTAACTTTTCCTGCTCCCTGGTGCCTTATGAAGAGGGTGCGGCATGCTCCTTTTCCGTAAACATGCTCTATTGTGGAAATATACTTTTCGAGAAGGTTCTTTGGCACAAAGGCCTGTATTGTTCCTGCAAATCCGCCTCCATGAACCCGCCATGCACCCTGTCCCTTCAGAACCAGGTCGCTGAGTGCAAGTGCCAGGGATACGCCCTGTTCCCTCACGTTATTTACCGGGAAGATGTTCTGGTTATACATATAGGAACTGTATCCTGAATCGACCACCATTCCAAGAAATGATTTAAAATCGTTCCTTTCGAGTGCTTCGACCTGGTCAACAACCCTCTGGTTGTCCTTCTGGAAATGGATGGCCCTGAGGATAGCCCTGTCTCCCACCTTTTCCCTGATCCCGGGAGCTGCATCGATTACCTGTTCAAGGCTTACCTGCCTGAGCACCTTTGCTCCAAGTTCTGCTGCGACTGCCTTCATATCTGTAGGCAGGGAAGCATATTCATCGTTCAGGTCGGCGTGGTTGCCACCGGTATCAGTTATGACGAGGGAGAATCCGGTTGCCACGAAGTCGAAGTTGACCTTCTTCACGACAGGCTTTGCGGGGTCCTTAAAATCAATCGTAATTAATCCTCCCATGGCACATGCAGTCTGGTCCATCAGTCCGCAGGGTTTTCCGAAATAGTTGTTTTCGGAGTATTGCCCGATTATTGCGTTCTGGATGGGATCTACCTTCCCGTTGTTGAAAAGTTCATCGAGGATGGCTCCGATGAGAACTTCAAATGATGCAGAGGAACTAAGCCCGGATCCTTTCGGAACGCCGCCGTCGATACATGCATCGAATCCACCTGTTGAGTAGCCGAGTTCCTTAAACCGGGCGCAAACACCCCTTACGAGGGCTGCTGAGGTAAATTTCTCACTCTGGACAGGTGCAAGGCTGCTGAGGTCGACCTCGAACCTGGGATATCCTTCCGAAAGTATTCTTATAATATTTGTATTGTTTTTACCTGCCACGGCTGCATTATCGAGGTTAACAGCACCGGCGAGGACTCTCCCCCAGTTATGGTCGGTGTGGTTCCCTCCGATTTCCGTCCGGCCGGGTGAAGTAAATAACTCAACATCCTTCTTACCGAACTCCCTGTTAAAAAGATCAAGCAGACCGGTATATCTCTCCGCATTTCTCTTCAATACTGCCGGCTCGGAGCCGTAAAGCTCACGGAATGCATTGTTGTCGCCATTGTTGATACTGGCGGTAAGTTTTTCATAGTTTGCCATATTTCCAGAATGTTTAAGTTATGGGGATTATTTGTGTTTACTGCCGACGAGGGCAAAGAATACTATGTAGAGGTAACATGCTATGGGAAGGATGAATGCGAACCTTACCTGGGTAGCATCGGCAATAATTCCCATCAGAACCGGGATGACCGCACCGCCTACGATCAGGGTATTGATAATACCTGATGCCATGCTGAGCTCTCCCTTGTCAAGGCCATCGACACCGAGGGCAAAAATATTCGGGAACATGATGGAGTTGAAGAATCCTATTGAAAGGCCGAGCCATAGGATTATGCCGCTTCCGGTTGCCATAACGACAACAAGGAGAGCTGCTGCCACGAGGCCGAATACTGCTAATGATCTTGCTGCCTTGCCCCTGCCGAGCTGGATCAGAATGTAATTCACCACTGCTATTCCGGCAAAGATCAATCCATCGGTAATATTTTGTCTTACAAACCAGCCGACAAAAACAGCAAGTGCAACAACCATGGCTGCATACATGTATTTCTTTGAATTTGTGACATTCGAAAGCATGAATGATCCGTAGAACCTACCCACCATGCTGCCTCCCCAGTAAAGAGCTATCATCTTGGCAGCTTCTGACTGGATCATTCCCAGCGCTTCCTGGAAATATCTCTGAAGCATGGCTGCTGTGCCGACTTCAGCTCCTACATAGCAGAATATCCCGACAGCTCCTAAAAGAACATGACGGTATTTCCATACACTTTTTCTTTCCACACCCTGGGTAGGGATGACAGGAAGTTTCAGGAAATAAATGACAAGAGCGATTATCAGGACTATTATTCCAATGATCAGAAAAGGTGCAGGTACAGATTTTGCAGCTTCGGAGGGTGATAATGCTTCGGCAGCAGCTTTGAAAACAAAAGCACTTGCAACAAGAGGAGCAAGATAAGTGGCAATGGAGTTAAGGGCCTGGGTGAGGTTAAGCCTTCCGGAAGCAGTCTCGGAGGGTCCCAGGGCTGTTACGTATGGATTTGCGGCCACCTGAAGGAACACCACTCCGCCAGCCATTATAAAGATTGCAAAGAGGAAGAACGGAAATGATAAGGCTTTTGCAGCCGGAAAGAATAGGAAGCTGCCCAGGGCAACAAGCACCAGGCCAAGAATGACCCCTGCCTTGTAACCTATCTTCTTGATTATGCTGCCTGCAGCAAAAGAAAGAAGGAAATAGGTAAAGAAGAAGGCGCCGTTCACCAGCTGAGCCTGGAAGTTTGACAGTTCAAAAACCGCCTTAAATTTATCAGCCAGTGTAATATTGAAAGTTGTCACGAAGCCGAAGAGGAAGAATATCATCCCCATAAATGCCATTCCGGCTGCCTGAGTGTTCTTTTGCTCTGTCATATTATGGTTTTATTGGTTCAACATTTTTTTTGGCAGAGGTAAAATTACATTTTAAGATCGATTTACAAAGGAGTCGGAATTAATAAATGTTAAAATTGAATGACCCCTGTTACCGCGGGCAAGGCTTTCCCCCGGTGGTAATCAGTAATATTACGCCTGATTAGCTATATTTGCATATCATGACTGTTAAAACACGGTACTTCATATTTCTTTCCTACAAGGGGACTTCATACCACGGCTGGCAGGTGCAGCCGAATTCAGTGACCGTTCAGGAGATCCTCGACTCTTCACTCACTACTATCCTGAATGAAAAGATACGGACCACGGGTGCAGGAAGGACAGATACCGGAGTCCACGCAAAGTTCTTCTGTGCTCATTTTGATTCAGCGTCCCCTGACCTGGCAATAAAAAAGAATCTTTGCTACAGGCTGAACCGCTTTCTCCCCAAAGATATAGCAGTATCAAGGATAGTGAGAGTCCTTCCTGATGCACATGCACGATTCAGTGCCATTTCGAGAACCTACCGCTACAACATTTCCAAGATCAAGGATCCCTTCTGGGACGACAACTCCTGGTATGTTCCGGCCAAAACCGACATAAATGCAATGAATGAAGTCTGCGGGATACTCCTGAATCACAGCGACTTCACCAGCTTCGCCAGGCTGCACTCCGACACCAAGACAAATCTCTGCAGGATCTTATATGCAGTGTGGGAACAGGCTGACAACAGGCTTGTCTTCACGATAAAATCAGACAGGTTCCTCAGGAACATGGTGAGATCGCTGGTAGGTACGATGGTAGAGGTTGGAACCGGAAAGGTCCCGGTTGCACGGTTTGAGGAGATCATCGCAGCAAAAGACCGTTCAAAGGCAAGCAAGTCAGCCCCGGCAAAAGGATTGCACCTTATCGAGATTGATTATCCTGACGACCTCTTCATTAAATGATACCGGTACTGTTATTTAATTAACAATGACCACAGAAATAGTAAAAGTACTCATACTGCCTTCATTATGACCACAGTCCGGATCCTTTTCTTTTTGTTTGCAGCAGCAGCCGTCATCCTGGCATTGATGGCAGCCGGAATGAGGCGTTCCGGAAGAGCCGTGTTCAGCCTGGCAGCATACCTGGCAGCAGCTTCCGTAATCTTTACACTCATGGAACTTTATTTACCGGCAGCACTTCACCTTTTACTGTCTGCAGGCAGCATTCTGTTTTTTGTCAGGGTCAGAAAAGCAGTTAACGGAAACTCAGAGATCCAGACTGAAAATCCGGGATGGAAAAAAATCCTGCCGGCGGCACTGATCTCTGCTTCAGGAGCAGCCGTAACGGTGATGACCATCATCAATTTCCGCTTTGTAACTTCAAACAAGCCGGATTCTGATCCCGGCCTGCAGGCATTCAGCAGCTCCATCTTCAACACAGGCAAGGATGGTTTCCTTTTGCCATTCATCATTCTTGCGCTAATAGCCACAGCTGCACTAATAGTTTACCAGGCCGTCAAAAATGACCGGATAGAAAATAAAACCATTAACACGGGGAAAAAACAACATCGGAATGAGTGAGGCGATACCACTGGTTTACTACCTGATACTGGCAGCAGTCGTATTCTTTTCAGGGCTGTACGGCATGCTTTCCTCAAGGAATACGATTACAATGCTGATCTCGGCTCAACTTATGCTGTGTGCCGTAAACATCAGCCTTGGGGCATTCAACAGTCACCTGTCCAGGCACAGCCAGGAAGGTGTCCTCATGATTTTCTTCATTTCCGGAGTAATTGCAGCCCAAACGGCCGTAGCTGCGGTGCTGATAACAAAGCTCTGCAGGAAATACAGGTCTGCAAGCCTTTATGAAAGTGTAACACCAGGTAAAAAAGACTAATGAGCATTCTTATATTGTTTGTATTGATCCCACTGCTAACCATTGTATGGATACTGGCAGCTGGTAATGCAGATAAGGCAAGAGAGGCAGCCTTAACGGGTTCTGTTCTGATAACGGCACTTTCGGCGGTGATTGCAGTAATATTCTTCACTTCCGGTTCATCTGCAGATTATAGTGAGTACAAATTCACCGGTGATATTTCCTGGTTCAGAAGTCTTAACATGCACTTCTCCACCGGTGCAGATTACCTGACTGTTCTGATGCTGCTGACTTTATCAGTTTCTGCACTGGCCGGAATTACTATCCCTGTCAGTGATCATGAGCAAAGCAAGGAATATTATATCGCATGGATGACAATGACTGCAGGGATCAATGGGTTTATCGTATCGCTCGA
>JALONU010000262.1 GCA_025454775.1 Bacteroidales bacterium
CATGCCGGCAGGCCGGACGCAGCCATGGCGAAATCGCATACCGGTAAATGTAAACCGGCACCGACAACAAAAAGGCAAGTATTTTTGTTAATGCCTTGAGCATGATGCAAAGATAAGAGGCTTTCACTGACAAAATGACAAGAAAACAGCCTGCCTGGTATAATGGCAGGACTTTTGAGGATTTTAAAGAAACAAAAAATAAATAAATATGACAACTACAGGTTACTGGGGTATATTCATAGTGGTTATGATCCTTAGCTGGATCGTAAGCGCGGTCCTTAAGTCAAAATTCAGGAAATATTCAAAGATACCGGTCGACAACGGGATGTCGGGGAAGGAGATCGCTGAAAGCATGCTGCATCATAACGGCATCTATGACGTGCAGGTTGTAAGTGTTCCGGGCTTCCTGTCTGACCATTATAACCCGGAAAAGAAGACCATTAATCTGAGTCCGGAGGTGTATAATGGGAGAAGTATCTCTTCAGCTGCTGTTGCTGCACATGAAACAGGACATGCAGTTCAGCATGCTACTTCATATGCCTGGCTCGGCTTCAGGTCGAAGATGGTTCCGGCCGTAAGCTTTTCGTCGAAATGGGTCACATGGATCCTCATTATAGGAATGCTGGTCGTAACCACCTTCCCGGGGCTTCTCCTCGCAGGTATAGTTCTCTTTGCCCTTACGACATTGTTCAGCTTCATAACGCTGCCTGTTGAATTCGACGCTTCCCGCAGGGCTCTTGCTTGGCTTTCCAGTGCCGGGATCACTTCATATCAGAATCATGACAAGGCAGAGGATGCCCTTAAATGGGCTGCCACCACCTATGTTGTGGCTGCGCTGGGATCGCTGGCAACGCTGCTGTACTATGTGATGATCTTCATGGGCGCGAGGGACGAGTAGGTAAGTAGTGAGCGGTGAGTGGGGAAGAGGATTAACGTCCTTCAACCTCAAGCCATCTGGTATACTTGTGGATTGACCTGACGATGAGCCAGATGCCGGCTGAGCCTGCAAGCATCCACATCCAGACCGGGGTGATGAATTTTGTTCCGGGGCTTTTCAGAAGCAGGTTCCGGAATATATCGAGTGCTGCAAAGACCACGAAGATGTTCACAAAACTGTTGTACTCACGCTTCAGGACATTCCTGGGTGAAAATCCTATTTTCGGCCGTATAAATTTCACACGGAACGGAAGAAAGGCTTTCACACCCTTTGACCAGGTGTCATAAGCCTCTCCAAATTTTCTTCTCAGGAACTGTTCCTCGGCGAACATTATCCTTTCATAATACAGCCAGTATACCAGTCCGAAAACTACTGTGAACCACACCGATCTGAGGAAGAGCACAGGTCCCAGCCACATTAAGAAATTTCCCACATATAACGGGTGGCGGACAATTGAATAGATCCCCGTTGTATTAAGTTCATCAGCTACCTGGCCGGCCGCTGTATTCCGCCCGGAGGTGTTCCTAGGAGCATAGCCTACAGTAAGGATCCTGATAATCTCGCCGAAAATGCTTACTCCCAGGAATATCATCTCATCGCGAAGGTCAAAGATGATAGCCTGGCGGTTACCCAGAAACATCATCAGGAATCCGCCGGCGAGGAAAAAAACAGGAAGCCAGCTTCTTCTTCTGAAAAGCCAGTTACCGCTGTTCTCAAATTCGTGGACAAGTGCCATTTGTTGTTTTAATGCGGCAAAAGTAGGAAATTCCTAGAAACTGAATTTCACCCTGAGATAAACCAGGTTCAGTCTTGTATCCGTACCGCCCATCCTGCCGTTGAAATGCTGCCACATCAGAGAAAAATCGGTGTCTTCCGCAACCGAATAGTCGACTGACGGTCCGGTGAAATAACCTTTCAGGTCGGGGAACCACATGAATGAAGCCCCGACATTGAGCAGGGGTGTTGCCGCCCATGTGAACTGTCCGAAAGCAGTGAATTCTGAAAAGGCAATGTCCCTGGCCCTGAGGTCCCTTGTATAGAGACTGCCGAAGTTGTCGAGTTGAAGCGGATGATCTGAGTACATAAGCTGAACCTGAAGCATGGAGTTGTCGCTGAATATCTTATCTGCGCCTATTGTCAGGATCACTGCCCCAGAGGTGTCGCTGAATGACTCTGCAGGGTGAAACCATGTACCTTCACCCCTGAACGAAACAGATCCTATCGATCCCGACCAGCCTGCCCCCGCCACAATATCTTCGCCGTCGGAGAAGCCGGCAAATGCCTGAAGATCATAGCCCCATTTGTTAAAGCGCGCAAGCCCGGCAATGGTCAGGTCATTGTCCCGGTCCGACTTTGCTGCAAGCTCAACCGAAGATGTGGATGAGGGATAGTACTGAAGTCTTACTGCATCGCTGCCGGGTCTTTCAGCATAATCGACATCGAAGAAAGAATATGCGTTGAAAATATCGTTGGGATTCCAGACAAGGGCCTGTCCCCAGTTTATCCTCTGCCTTCCGATCCTTGCCTGGAAATTTTCGAAACTGAGATCGACCCACAATCTGTCGACAGTGGTGTTCAGGAAGAAAGACTTTTCACTCAGCAGGTTCCACGACATGTCGACGACCCCGGGATCCGCGCCCGTCAGTTCGGGATATACCCGGCCCAGACCTTTTACCATGTCACCCATGAAGAGGCGGGTCCTGAGGTCGGCCGCAATAGTGATCCTGCTGCCGATATAAGCTTTCATATTCAGCCTGTTATGGATAATGTTCTCATAGGTGACATCCCTGGACAGGGTATCGAACATGGCGCTCCCGAGAGTTGTAATATAGCCATTCAGGTCAAACCATTTTCCCTTTTCCTGTGGAAGAAGAACGGGATTGAAGAGAGCAAAAAGAAATACTATTGAAATCAGCTTTTTCATTCAAGGCTTACCCTTTTTTATTCCCTGACATCATCCGAAACTACTTTGCCGTCTTCCAGTGTTATCACCCTGTGGGCCATTTTCATCACGCGGGGATCGTGGGTTGAGAAGATGAATGTTATCTTCTCCTCGTGGTTGAGCTTTTCCATTATCTCCAGTAGTGTTGATGCCGATCTGGAATCGAGGTTTGCCGTGGGTTCGTCGGCCAGGACGAATTTCGGCCGTGAAGCCAGGGCTCTTGCCACGGCGACTCTCTGCTGCTGCCCTCCCGAGAGTTTTGCCGGCCTGCTGTTATGCCTGTCAGCAAGCCCTATGGCCTTCAGCAGCTCGAAGGATCTTTCTTCCCTGTCTTTCCTGATCCACTTTTGAAGCGACATTATGAACTCCACATTCTCCTTTGCCGTTAGAACGGGGATCAGGTTATATGACTGGAAGACAAAGCCTATATTCCTCATCCTGAAGTCAATAAGTGCTGAGGATTTCAGGGTGGAGAGATCTGTCCCGTCGATGAGTATCTTCCCCGACGTCGGCATGTCGAGACCTCCCAGGAGATTCAGGAGGGTTGTTTTGCCGGAACCGGAGGGGCC
>JALONU010000093.1 GCA_025454775.1 Bacteroidales bacterium
ATCCGGCAGCCTGCAGACAGAAATAAAACCACTGGAATCAAGGTTTTTCCTGCTTGGCAGATGATCATCAAAATAGTAGGCGGATTTTAGTAAATTGCGTCCTTTACCGCTATTAAACAAATGAACGATCAGGAATATCCACACACGCTTGAATTTTCAGTTCGCGATTACGAATGCGATCTTCAGGGTGTGGTCAATAATGCAAATTACCAGCATTACCTCGAACATGCCCGCCATGTCTTCCTTGAGTCACAGGGAATAAGTTTTTCACAGCTTCACGAAGAGGGACTGGATCTTATCGTAGCACGTATTGAGATCGACTACAAGTACCCCCTGCGAAGCCATGATAAATTTTTTATAAAAACCACCCTTCTCAGACAGGGAAATGTCCGCCTGGTGTTCGTCCAGGACATTTTCAGAATACCCGACGAAAAACTGGTATTAAAGGCAAGGGTGACCGGGGCAGCTGTCAGGAACGGGAAACCGGTTTTTCCGGCAGAACTTCTAAAAAAACTGGGGCTGGAATAAATTAAATTTGGTTCCGGTTTAAGCATCATCCGGAAAATTTCCGGGTCATTATCCTAAAAATCCAAAAATCTTCCAAAAATGAAATCATCAGTTACTTTTTCGGCCGGGATTCTACTGGCTGTTTTCATGGTTCTCTTTAATTCTCCCTTTTCATATGCTCAGTCAATAGAAGGCGACTGGTACGGAAAAGCCGACATCCAGGGATTGGAACTAAGGATCAGTGTTCACGTTAAACCAGATGGCCAGGGCGGATATACATCCACATGGGACAGCCCTGACCAGGGTGCACTCAACATACCCTCATCAACGACAACTTTCAGGTTCCCGGACTTCACGTTCACCCACGATGGAGCCGGTTTCAAATACTCGGGAAAGGTTAATCCCTCATATGAACAGATAACCGGAAGCCTGAGCCAGGGAGAACAGAATCTGCCAATAGTATTCAGCAGAAAGCCTGTTCAGGCTTCATCCGGAAGCCCTGCCGCCCTGAAAATGAAATACGACAAGAAAGAGGTTTATATAACGATGCGCGACGGGGTGAGGCTATTCACTTCCATCTATACTCCGAAAAACAGCAGTACTGCTCATCCCATCCTGCTGAACAGAACTCCCTATAATATTGAACCAGGAGGGCCTGATAGTTATAATTATTTCCTTCAGGCCTATACAAGATATGTCGGTGCAGAATACATTATGGTTTTCCAGGATGTCCGGGGCAGGTATATGAGCGAGGGCGTTTATGAAGACATAAGACCGGTTATCCCGGTTAAAAAAGGCAAGAATGATACTGATGAAACAACAGATACCTGGGACACAGTTGACTGGCTCGTAAAAAACGTAGCGAACAACAACGGCAATGTGGGCATCTTCGGGATCTCCTATCCCGGCTTTTATTCAACGATGGGGATCATTGATGCTCACCCGGCAGTGAAGGCTGTCTCTCCCCAGGCTCCGGTAACTGCCTGGTTCATAGGCGATGACTTTCACCATAACGGGGCATTTTTCCTCCTCGACTGCTTTCCCTTCTATTACAGCTTCGGTCAGCCCAGGCGTGAGCTTACCCGGAGAGGAAGTCCGGGTTTCCAGTACCCGGTACCCGACAACTATGAGTTCTACCTATCGCTCGGCGCAGTGAAGAATATCGCTCCGAAGTATTTCGGTGACAGCATAAAATTCTGGAATGACGCCTTTTCTCATCCCGACTATGATGATTTCTGGAAGGCACGCGACCCGCGCCAGCATCTCAAAAATGTGAAACCGGCAGTTATGACCGTAGGAGGATGGTTCGATGCAGAAGATCTGTTCGGGACCCTCAACACCTATGAAGCAATTGAAACACAAAATCCCCAGACCGTAAAGAACTACCTTGTAATGGGACCCTGGTCGCACAGCCAGTGGGCAGCCGGCAAAGCCGGCAATATGGGGAATATTTATTTCGGCATCGACGCGAACGAAAGATTCCATCAGCTGGAACTCGAATTCTTCAACCATTACCTGAAAAACGAAGGAAGTACTGATATCGCGGAGGCCACGATTTTTGTCACCGGGGCGAATGAATGGAAGGAATACGGCACATGGCCTCCCAAAAACACTGTTGAAAAACGGCTTTACTTCCATCCCGGAGAGAAGGCTTCTTTCACCGCGCCGGCAGCAGGCGGCAGCTTTGATGAATATGTTTCCGACCCCATGAATCCCGTACCCTATATGGAAGATGTTCATTCCGGCAGGCCGGCCAAATACATGAACGACGACCAGAGATTTGCATCACGCAGGCCTGATGTAATGGTGTACCAGACAGATGTGCTGACGGAAGATATTACCCTTACCGGCCCGCTCACGGCTGATCTTTTTGTTTCCACAACCGGAACAGACGCCGATTATGTGGTGAAGCTGATCGATGTATTCCCTCCCGATATGAAACCAGCTAAAGATCAGAATATAAATGTCCCTCTCGGCGGTTACCAGATGATGGTCAGGGGTGAGGTCTTGCGCGGAAAATACCGCAACAGCTTTGAAAAGCCTGAACCATTTGTACCAGGCAAAATTACAGAGGTTAAATATGAGATCCCCGATGTGGCTCATACCTTCAAAAAAGGTCACAGGATAATGATCCAGGTTCAGAACTCATGGTTCCCCCTGGTAGACAGGAATCCCCAGAAATTCGTCAACATTTATGAATGTTCGGATTCTGACTTTCAGAAAGCCACACACAGGATTTACCATGAATCGGGTCACCCGTCACACGTGAAAGTTACTGTTCTTCAATGAAAGAAGAATGTTGATTCTGAACATAAAATTGCTTTTATTTGTTGTTGATAACGGATTGATCTGACGGTCCAACTAAATCAACGGATATGGGCAGCAGGAAACTGACAAGAAGGGAATTCGTCGGTACTATTGCAGCCGGTACGGGCGTGATACTGACGACAAATGTACTGGGAGCGGCTCCTTCACCGGCAAAAGCTGATCCTTTCAGGATTGTAACCCTGGGAAAATCCGGTCTGAAAACCACGCTTCTCGGAATGGGAACGGGATTCAACGGAGGCAACCGTTCATCGGCGATTACCAGGGCTGGTAATGCGGAAACAATGATCAGGTATGCTTACGACAAGGGAATACGTTTCTTCGACTGTGCCGATACCTACGGCACCCACCCATATGTTTTCAGGGCTTTAAAGGAAATTCCAAGGGATAAGTACCTTCTTTCTTCCAAAATCTGGATCCTGGGAGGCGGCATTCCCGAGGCAGAACGCCCCGATGCCAATATCGTGGTTGACCGTTTCAGGAAGGAACTGAATACTGATTATATCGATCTTGTGCAGCTTCACTGCATGATGAGCGGAGGCTGGACTGATGAGCATAAAAAACAGATGGACATCCTCGAAAACCTGAAAGCGAAAGGAATTATCAGGGCTCATGGCGTTTCCGTTCATTCCTTCCAGGCCCTTGAGGCAGCTGCCGAAAGCTCCTGGGTCGATGTGATACACGTGAGGATAAATCCCTTCGGCGTTTCGATGGATTCAAAAGACCCCGGGCAGGTCGTCCCAGTGATCAAAAAGCTGCACGATTCAGGCAAGGGAGTCATCGGGATGAAGCTGATCGGCAACGGCAGCTTCAGCAACGACTCAGAGAAAGTTGACCAGTCTGTCAGGTATGTCCTGGGCCTTGGAACCGTCGATATGGTGATCATAGGCTTTGAAAAACCCGACCAGATAGACAACTATGCCGAAAGGATTATAAATGCACTTAAAAGTCTTTAGGAAAAGCTTCTCCGAAACATTCTGAATATGATTAAACCGCTTGCAGCAATAATCCTTATTGCTTTACCTGTATCTCCTCTTCTGTGCCAGGATGAAGGACTGAAAAACATTCTTGCTCCGGGAGCAAAGCTTGAAAAGCTGGCGGACGGGTTCCTCTTTACAGAAGGTCCGACTGCCGACAACAGGGGAAATGTATATTTCACCGACCAGCCTAACGACAGGATAATGATCTGGAATGAAAAGAGCGGAGTATCCGTCTTTATGCAGCCTTCAGGACGTTCGAACGGGCTGGCGCTCGACAGGGAAGGGAACATCTGGTCGTGTGCCGACGAGAAGACGGAATTGTGGAGGATCTCTCCCGATAAAAATATTGAAAGGATAGCCGGCACTTTCGAAGGGAGGCTATTCAATGGCCCGAATGACGTATGGGCTGATCCTGACGGCGGCATTTACTTTACCGATCCTTTCTATCGCAGGGACTGGTGGAGTCATAAGGAGATGCCCCAGGAAAAGCAACGGGTCTATTACCTTAAGCCTGATCATAAAACCATTATAATCGTCGCCGACGACTTGTTGCAGCCTAACGGCATTGTGGGAACGCCTGACGGAAAAAAGCTTTTTGTTGCAGACATCAGGGCAAACAAGACCTGGGTGTTCAGCATAATGCCGGATGGTACTCTTTCAGACAAAAAGCTGTTCTGCGAGATGGGATCCGACGGAATGACGATCGACTCCAGGGGGAATATCTACCTTTCCGGGAAAGGCGTTACCGTGTTTGATAATACCGGAAGGAAAACAGGGAATATTGCCGTGCCGGAAAGCTGGACATCCAATGTCTGTTTCGGAGGAAAGAACAGGAAGACGCTTTTTATAACCGCAAGCAAGGGTTTCTACAGTATCAAACTGAAAGTCAGGGGCACTGCAGGGTGATCCATTCTCACGCTGGCTTCTTATTTATTTTCATTATAAATTTCTGCCTTTAAGCTTTTTTAAAGATCAACGGGGGGTTAATTTACTTATCATTGTACCCTCATTATTGTTTTTACTATGGAAGGAACCCGCAGGGCAGATATCAGGCCGGGTATTTCAGTAATGGTTGAGCTTGCAGAACACAAGCGTACGGGGAAACTTACCGGGGGGAAAGTGAAGGAAATACTTACAACGTCTCCGAACCATCCGCACGGTATTAAGGTGATGCTGGAAAGCGGACTGGTGGGAAGAATTAAAAGGATAGTCAGGTAAGGCTGCCTGTTCCATATTTGTCAATCATTCAAAAAATTGAACTAACTTTGCTGGCCGTGAAAGCCTGTGTGCTTTCATGTTCAGAAGTTACTAATTCAAAATTTCGCAGATGAAATACGAGGATTTTCTTATTACCTCCCTTGGCAGGGGAAATGTGGTATCCCCTCTTAAGAACAGCCAGCGGGAAGACAGTCCCGTTTATAAGTTTGTCGATGACAACGAAAGGATCATTTACGATAATTCAAATGATTATTACAGGCAATGCATGGAGTCGGGCGTGGCTCCGGTTTCGTTTGAGAAGGCAGGTCCCAAAGAGAAGATATTCTTTGAACCCGCAAAAACGAAGGTAGGCATTGTTACATGCGGAGGAATATGCCCGGGGCTCAACAATGTCATTCGAAGCATCGTGAACCAGCTGTATTACCGCTACGGCATCAGCAGGGTTCTTGGATTCAAATACGGTTATGAAGGTTTCATTTCCGATTACAACCATGAAGTCGTTGAGCTGCATCCTGAGATGGTCAGTGATATCCATAATGCCGGCGGCACTATACTTGGAACATCGCGCGGATCACAGGATGTGGGCAAAATAGTGGATACGATGGAGATTATGAACATCAATGTTCTTTTCTGCATCGGCGGTGACGGGACCCTGAGGGGCGCTCATGCCATTCACGAGGAAATAAGGAACAGAAACCTTAAAATAGCAGTTGCAGGGATCCCCAAAACCATCGATAACGATATAGATCTTATCCAGAAGTCATTTGGTTTCGAAACGGCCTTCTCTATCGCCAACGACATTATCCGGAACGCGCACAACGAAGCACAGGGAGCATATAACGGAATAGCCATCGTAAAGCTTATGGGAAGGGACTCCGGTTTTATTGCTGCCAGTGCGTCGCTCGCCACCCAGGAAGTCAATTTCGTTCTTGTTCCTGAGATCAGCTTTGATCTTTTCGGCCCGAGAGGATTCCTGAAGGTACTTCGCAAAAGACTCGAGACAAAGCATCATGCAGTGGTGGTAGTTGCTGAAGGAGCAGGTCAGGATCTCTTTGAATCCGGGGATTTCGAAAAGGACGCATCGGGAAATATCAAGCATAAGGATATCGGCATTTACCTGAAGGAAAAAATAAAGGAAGAATTCAATTCCAAAGGATTCCCCTACTCGATCAAATACATCGATCCAAGCTACATCATCAGAAGTGCACCGGCCAACCCGAACGACAGCAAGTTTTGCAGCCTTCTCGGTCAGAATGCAGTGCATGCTGCCCTCGCAGGCAAAACTGATTTTGTAGTAGGTTACTGGAACAATGAATTCACCCTGCTGCCGATACCCATGGCTGTAGCAAAAAGAAAGAAGATCGACATCGACGGAGAGCTCTGGTGGAATGTTCTCGAGGCAACAGGCCAGCCTATCAGCATGAAGAATCCCTGATATGATCAGGAACCTGGTGTTTGACCTTGGCAACGTGTTGCTGAGCTGGAAGCCTGCTGAATACCTGGAGAATGAAGGCTATAATCCAGAAAGAGCCAAAGAGATTGCAGGATGGGTCTTTGGCAGCGAAGCATGGAAGAGTCTGGATAACGGAGATATTTCCGAAGACGAAGCCATAAATCAGGTCGCTTCTGATACTTCCCTCAGCAGGGCCGAAACAGCCTCCCTGTTCAAAGCAGGCCGCCGGATCATATTTCCCCTTGACGAAAACATTAAAGTGCTTCCTGCATTAAAAAAACAGGGTTTTAAGCTGTTTTATCTTTCGAACTTCCCCCTTGACTTTTTCAATGAGATCAGAGGGCGTTATAGTTTCTTTGAATATTTTGACGGAGGGTTCATTTCTGCTGAAGTGAGACAGTCAAAACCCGATCCTGAAATTTACAGGACCCTGCTCGACCGTTACGGGCTGGTTGCCGGGGAATGCCTGTATATAGACGATATTGAGATAAACGCAAATGCTGCTGCGACATTAGGGATGCAGACGATTCACCTGAGGGATCACCGGTCGTTAAGGGTATTGCTGGCGGAATTTGTGGAGATATAAAAAGATTGCTTCTCCCGCCGGAGGCGGGATCGCAATGACCTCAATCTTAATTAAGGTCACGGTCATTGCGAGTCCGACAAAGGAGGACGAAGCAATCCTAACAAATCCCCCCTTGAAATTAATATGTGGTCATTGCGAGTCCGACAAAGGAGGACGAAGCAAACTTTTAATCCATCCCGAATTTCGACTATGTGCACAAATTATTCGATAAATCCCCGGTTTTAGCTTCAAATTTTGCTGTCCTCCCCTCCGGAAAATCCAAATATTGAATCCACGCGGAGTTAATTCTCTCAATAACCCGACTTATCTTAGTGTATCAGTGTAGTTTATAGTAAACCTGAAATTATGTGTTCTGTATTTAAACCAGGATCACTTTTTAAAGAAATCCATTAGTAAGGTCGCTTTTTTTGTTCCGACAAGATTTTTAAGGTCCGTGAAGGAGGAATTCCGAATCTTTTCCACCGAACCCATTTCTTTCAGTAATGTTTCCTTTGTCTTTGTGCCTATGCCTTTTATGGTGTCGAGTTCCGACCTTGTCATGTCAGCTGATCTTTTTGTCCGGTGGAAGTTTATCCCGAACCTGTGGGCTTCATTTCTCAGCTGCTGTATGATCTTCAGACTTATAGAATTCTTGTCGAGGTAAAGCGGAACAGAATCACCGGGAAAGTAAATTTCCTCAAGCTTCTTTGCTATGCCGATTACGGTAAGCTTATTCTCCAGTCCGAGTGCCCTTATGCTTTTCATGGCTGAAGAAAGCTGACCTTTACCGCCGTCGATTATCACAAGCTGCGGAAGGGAGGTATTTTCATCTATCATCCTTTTATACCTGCGGAAAACTATTTCCTCCATCGAGCTGAAGTCATCGGGTCCGGTTACAGTTTTGACATTGAAGTGCCTGTAGTCCTTTTTGCTCGGCCTTGCGTGACGGAAAACAACACATGCTGCCACCGGGTTCTGTCCCATTATATTTGAATTGTCGAAGCATTCAATGTGAACCGGCATTTCACTCATATTGAGATCGTTTCTGAGTTTTTCCAGGCTCCTTTCAGTGCGGCTGCCTTTGGGTTTTTCTTCCTTTTTCTTTCTTTGTTCAAGCTTGTAATAGACTGCATTGCGCTGAGCCAGTTCAAGTAATTTCAGCTTATCTCCTCTTCCGGGAATAGTATATTTAATGCCATCCAGCAGAATGTCAGGTTTAAAAGAAACTATTATTTCAGGGGAATCGCTTGACAATCTTTGCCTTATCTCGGTAATGGCAAAGCCCAGCAGGGATTCCTTTTCTTCATCCAGGCGGCTCCTGATGTCAAGTGTAAATGCCTGTATTACTGCGCCTTCAATTACCTTAAGGTAGTTTACATATGTGTTTTCCCCATCCTGCTCCAGGGCAAAAACATCGACATTTCTCACAGTTGAGCTGACGACAGCAGATTTGCTGCGGAATCTTGATATTATTTCCAGCTTATCCTTGATGACCTGCGCTTCCTCAAATCGCATTTTCGCGGCATGCTCCTTCATTATCCCCTTCAGGTGTTCCTGCACTGAGGATATGTTCCCTCTCAGGATATTCCTTATCTGCTGTATTGACTCATCATAATCTTCCCTCTGCTGAAATCCGACACATGGTGCCTTGCAATTGCCAAGGTGGTATTCAAGGCATACCTTGAATTTTCCAGATGCAATATTACCGGCGGTCAGGTTGAGGGAGCACGTTCTGAGTTTATACAGCTGCCTGATGAGTTCAAGCAGGGTTTTTACCATTAGTCCTGAGGTATAGGGACCAAAATAAACAGATCCGTCCCTTATGGTATTGCGGGTGCTGAACACTCTCGGAAAAGGTTCTTTCCTGATGCATATCCAGGGGTAAGTCTTATCGTCCTTGAGGAGTATATTGTACCTGGGCTGATGTTTTTTAATAAGGTTGTTCTCAAGTAACAGTGCATCCGATTCATTTTCTGTGACAATATGTCTCAGCAGAGAGGCTTTTCTCAGCATAACCGAGGTCTTCCCCGACTGGTTTTTTGAGAAATATGAAGAGACCCGTTTTCTTATGTCTATAGCCTTGCCGACATATATGATAATCCCGGAAGCATCAATGAACTGATAAATGCCTGGCTTATGAGGAAGCTGCGGTAATATCTGATCCGGGTTAATGGGCATTGGGCAAATATAGGAAATAGTGATGAGGTGTGAGTGGTGAGTTATGAGGGGCCTCAGAGCTCAGGGCGCAGGGCACGGGGCGCAGGGCACGGGGTGCTTCGCACGTCACTGGTGGTCATTGGTCCAGGGTACTCGGGGCGTCATTCATTGTCATTGGGCCTCCTGATGTCGGCCGTCATTCGCTGCGCGTCATTGGCCCTGCGGGCGTCATTGGCGCTTCGCGCGTCAATCGTTGTAATATGCTGATTTACAATTGAATGACTATTGAATGACCATTGAATGACTATCGAATGACTATTGAATGACTATTGAATGACCAGCCTTCGTTGAAACTTCGGCTGGCAAAGCTATTGAATGACAATTGAATGACTATTGAATTCCTTTGGCAGTTTCTTCTAGTGTTTCCAGCAGCAAAAGCAGGTCCTCTTCTGAAGTCAGCGGATTGATTATAGTTACCCTCAGCCATAGCTTCCCGTCCAGTTCGGTCTGCACAATATAGAATTTGCCGTCCCTGATGATCCTGTCGCGTAAAGCTGCATTAATCCTGTTCAGGGTTTCGGAATCATTGCCTCCGGGATTATACCTGAAGCATACTATATTGGCATCCGGATCAACGGCAGCCTCGAAAATGACACGCTCCCTGATCATTTCTATGAATCGTCTTGCCAGGTCGTAGCGGCTGTCGATATAGCTCCGGAAATACTCCCTGTCGAAATATTTAAAAGCTGTAAAAGCCACGAATCCCAGCGAGCTCTTTGTGCATTCCAGTGTTCTCTTCGCACTGTTAAACCATTCATTTTCAGTAGGTTTTCTGAAGAGATAGCTGGCTTTCTGTGCAAATGTCTCATATGATCTGCGTCCATCACGGAACATCACCATGGTGTTAAGTCCGGGTACAAGCAGCATCTTGTGAAAGTCAATAACCACAGAATCTGCCCTCTCAATTCCCTTAACCAGATGACGGTATTTATCGGAGAACAGAACGCCCATCCCGTGGGCTCCGTCAACATGAAGCCACAGATTGCGTTTTTCGCAGAAATCAGCAATGGCCTCAAGGTTATCGTAGGTACCCGTAGCCGTTGAGCATGAGTTGGCAACAACGGCAGCAACTGTAATGCCCTGATTGACAGCCTTTTCGTAATGTTCTTCCAGCAGGTCGGTGCGCATTTTGAAACTGCTGTCACAGGGAATCTTTATCAGTGCCTCTTTTCCCAGGCCCATTATCTTTACATTCCTGGCCACGCTGTAGTGAGACTGATCCGTTACCATGAAGCCTGTCCTGAATTCTTCCCTTATACCTTCTTCCCATACGTTATGTGTTGACTTTACCTGCCTGATTGCCAGCATGGCAGTAAGATTACCTGCACTCCCTCCGTGGGTGAAAATACCATCCGCCTTATCGTCATAGCCAATCATCCCGGAAAACATTCTTACAAGATTTCTTTCCATTGCCATGGCAACAGGACCCATTTCATACACTGCGGCTCCGTTGTTCAGCAAGGTTGTACAGAGCTGTGCAAGAGCAACATGTGGAAGTGGTGCTGTAACCTGGTGCCCGATGTATCTCGGATGGTGCAGGTGATTTGAATGCCCGATAACCTCCCTGATGAAGTCACCGAATTCCTGATTGCTTCCGTTCTTAAGGATATCAGCATAATGACCGGCCAGTTTATCAGGATCCTGCCAGGGAAGTACTGGTGTATCGGGTCGGGCGGTAATATGCCTGAGGTAATCTGAAAGGATATCTATGATCCTGTGGCCTTCCTCCCTGAAAAGCTCAGGATCAAAAGGCGCTTGCTGAAAGCTGTTACTGCTCATTATTTATGAATTAATTCACTCAGGGAAATCAGGGAAGATACATTTCCGGTATGGCCGTGTTAAAAATAATAAAAATGCCAAGATGGGGCGGTGATAAGCGGTAAGTGGTGAATGAATGAGGTACAAATTATGATCTCGATTATGGGTTAAAGATTGCTTCGCTGCGCTCGCAATGACGATATTCCAAATATGGTTTAGTTTCTGTTATAAACAAAATTATGTTTGTTTACGGTCATTGGGCCTCCTGATGTCGGCCGTCATTGGTCCCGAGTACTCGGGGCGTCATTCATTGTCATTGGGCCTCCGGCCGTCATTCGCTGCGCGTCATTGGCCCTGCGGGCGTCATTGGTCCCGAGTTCTCGGGGCGTCATTCATTGTTAGTCCATTGAATGTCTATCGAATGACAATTGAATGACTATCGAATGACTATCGAATGACCATTGAATGACTATCGAATGACTATTGAATGACTATCGAATGACAATTGAATGACCAGCCTTCGCCAAGGCTACAGATGGCAAAGCAATCGAATGACTCTAGACAAACAAAGGCATATGCTGA
>JALONU010000005.1 GCA_025454775.1 Bacteroidales bacterium
GTTTTCCTGTCTTATCCTGCACAAATCCGAAAGCAACCTTTTCGCCTTTCTTTTCAGCAACTGCGAGCTTTCCGCGTGCTATCGGTGTGGTTGCAAAATCGGCCACAAAGGGTGGCTGCTTCAGTGCCGGAATTGCAACCGCAATGGGATTCGTTCCCATCATCCTGCTGATTGAAAATGTGGGAGCTACGAGCGGATTGGCATTGGTAAGGGTTACCCCGATCATATCGTGTCCGAGAGCCATCATCGCATAATAGCCCGCAATGCCAAAGTGGTTTGAATTGCGTGTTGCCACCCAGCCCGTGCCGGCTTTCTCAGCCTTCTGTATTGCCAGTTCCATCGATTTCCTGGCTGCAACCATGCCCACTGCATTGTCGCCGTCAACCACGGCAGTACTTGGCGATTCGTGGACAACCTTTATGTCAGGATTTACATTTATCCTTCCAGCTTTCCAGAGCTCGTAATAGTCTTTTATCCTTATCATGCCATGAGAAGCATGATCCCTTATCTCAGCAGCCATGAACACTTCGGCAATGGCCTCCGAGTCGTGGTCGCTGCATCCCATTTTCAGGAATACGCTCCTGGTAAAGTCGAATAAGTAATTATAAGTATACATTCTCTTTTATGGTATAAGTCTTGCGGTCTTGCGGTCTTGCGGTCTTGCATTTTACGCTTTCCTGTTCGTGAACATCACATCGGCCTGCTGCGTGGGTGTGATGACGAGGTCATTTATGCAGACATGTTCAGGCAGGCTGGCACAGTACCAGATGACTTCTGCAACATCTTCGGCAGTCAGGGCTTTCATACCTTTATAAACACCGTTTGCTCTTTCCTTATCGCCCTTGAACCTGACCAGCGAGAATTCCGTTTCTGCCATTCCCGGAGCTATCTGTGTCACCCTTATATTATTTTTCAGCAGGTCGATCCTCATCGATTTTGTGAGAGAATCCACTGCTGCCTTGGATGCGCAGTACACGTTACCGCCTTCGTAGGCAGCCTTGCCGGCTATGGACCCGATGTTGAAGATATAGCCTTTTTCCCTGGCAACCATCAGGGGTGAAACTGCACGCGTTACATACAATAATCCCTTGACGTTGGTATCCACCATCCTGTCCCAGTCGTCCACATTCCCCTTGTCGATGTGTTCGAGTCCAACAGCCAGTCCTGCGTTATTTACCAGGATATCAATGTTTTTCCACTCATCGGGAATTCCTGCAACAATATCTTCCACCTCATATCTTTTCCTGACATCGAAATTCAGGGAAAGTACCTTCACCCCAAGTGTTGCAAGCTCCTTTTCCACATCATCAAGCCTCTCTTTCCTTCGGCCTGTGATGATTACATTATATCCGTTCCGGGCAAATTTATTTGCGACAGCCCTTCCGAACCCGGCTGTAGCGCCGGTGACCATTATGATTTTGTTCATGATGTTAAATTAATCCGGATAAAAGTACGTAATATTTATAAAAGTTTCGCCATTTACTGACACAGCCGATCACCTCGTCAATCTCCCTTCCTGACTTTCTGTTCATCATGTACTCACCCCCCTGATCCTTCTCTGCATTTTGCATGAACTCACCCCCCTTGTAGACCTGCTCTCTGCTGCCTTTCGGACATCATGTACTCACCCCCTTGTATTCCCCCTCTCTGCCGGAGCAAGAGAGGGGGAATTGATTGGTATACAACTTAATAGCCCCCCTCTTTGCGTCAGCAGAGAGGGGGGGAGGGGGGTGAGTTCATGTAGCTTGTAAGGATGTGAGTACCTACCCCCATATTTCCTATCTTTGCCACAAGAAACATGAACTACTCCATATCCGATAAAAAATCCCGCATCGCGGCGATGTTCGACGGCATAGCGGACAGCTATGACTTCCTGAACCATTTCCTATCCTTCAGCATCGACAGGATATGGCGGCGCAAGGCGATAAGGATCATCGGAAGGTCATTCAAAAATCCGAAGATACTCGATGTTGCAGCAGGCACAGGCGATCTTTCATTAGCGGCAATGAAGCTCCATCCAATACATATAACCGGCATCGACATTTCGCAGGGGATGCTTGAGATCGGCAGGAAAAAAATCACCAGGAAAGGTTTTAGCGATAAGATTGATCTCATTGACGGCGATTGCGAGAACCTGAACTTCCCTGACTGGAGCTTCGACGTTGCCATGGTGGCTTTCGGCGTAAGGAATTTTGAGGATCCGCTCAAAGGCCTGACCGAAATGACAAGAGTGGTAAGGAAAGGTGGGATGGTCCTGGTCCTCGAATTTTCCAGGCCGCGGCGCTTTCCTTTCAGGCAGCTGTACAATTTCTACTTCCTGAACATCCTCCCGGTTGCAGGCAGGTTCTTTTCGGAAAATGACACAGCGTACCGGTACCTGCCGGAGTCGGTGATGCAGTTTCCAGATAATGAGAAGTTCATGGAGCTGATGACTGAAGCAGGACTGCAATCAGTCAGGCAGAAGAAGCTTACCATGGGTGTTGCAAGCATATATACCGGTCTGAAATAAACTATACAATATTTTTAATTCAAAGCAGTTTATTATCTTGTGCCGGCAAACTGTTCAGATCGGATTTTGAAAAGAATTAGTACCTATATAGTTTTAGTATGCTGTGTCCTGCTTTTTGCTCCGTCTTTATACGGGCAGAAGCAGAAGCCCAAGAATAAATCGTGGTACGACGAAAAGCTTTTCCATTTCGGTTTCAGCCTGGGTTTCAACACCATGGATTTCAGGATCACCCCGTCACAGAGTTACATGAACACCGATTCTCTCTACCCGGAGGTGAGCAGGCTGAATCCGGGCATCAACATACAGATAGTTACCGACCTTCACCCCGCCAACCACTGGGATTTACGCTTCCTGCCAGGAGTTTCGTTCGGCCAGCGTAACATAAGATATTACCGCGACGGAGTTACCTACAACACACAGCAGCGACTTGAATCTTCATATGTTGAATTTCCCTTTCTTGTCAAATACAAAGGCGACAGGCTTAATAACGTAAGGCCATATGTTGTCAGCGGACTAAATTTCAGGTACGACCTTGCAGCCAAGAAGGAGTATGACGAGGAAAAGCCCGTCTATGTACGACTTAAGAAGCCTGATCTCTACTATGAAGTCGGCGCCGGCCTCGATTTTTATCTCGTCTATTTCAAGCTCTCCATCGAGCTTAAGATGTCGAACGGACTCTTCGATGTCAGGGTAACAGATCCGCCGGTCGATCCAAGGTTCATGAATGCAATCGATAAAATGCGTTCACAGATGTGGATCATCGCATTTCATTTCGAATGACATGTCTGTCAGAGTAAATCTGAGTCTCGATCCCGAAACTGCCGCAGACCAATTATCAGTGCGTAAACTCTGTGCTGCAGCCGCAAAGATCGATCTGTCAGCAATCTCCGGGGTCAGGATAGTGAAACGTTCTGTCGACGCCAGACAGAAGAAAATAAAGGTTAATCTTTCCGCTGAAGTTTTTTCAGGTGACGAAAAACAAGTCGACCCAATCAGGCCTTTTGAATTACGGGATGTCACGAACCGGAAGGAGGCAATTATTGCTGGAGCCGGACCGGCAGGACTTTTTGCAGCGCTGAGACTTATAGAGCTCGGGATACGTCCGGTGATCATTGAAAGAGGCAAGGATGTATCGTCGCGCAAACGCGATATCGCCAGGATAAGCCGGGAGCATGTAGTAGATCCCGACAGTAACTATTGTTTCGGTGAAGGGGGTGCAGGGACTTTTTCCGACGGAAAGCTTTACACCCGTTCGAAGAAACGCGGAGACAATACGAGGGTGCTTGAACTGCTGCATCTTCACGGGGCAAATGAGAACATACTCTATGAGGCTCATCCTCACCTGGGCACTGATAAGCTTCCCGGTATTATTTCAAATATCAGGAAATCTATTCTGGATGCTGGTGGACTGATCCTGTTTGAAAAGAGGATCACCGGCATCCTTACCGATAATAACAGCATTAAAGGAGTCCTGCTTGCCGGAGGAGAAAAGATCATTTCTCCCTGTCTCATACTTGCAACCGGGCATTCGGCGAGGGATATTTACGAAATATGCAGATCGGGGCGGATTGATATGGAAATGAAATCCTTTGCGATGGGAGTTAGGATCGAGCACCCCCAGGAACTGATCGATACAATACAGTACCATGGGAACAGGAGGGGAAATTATCTTCCTGCCGCTGCCTACAGCCTTGTCCGACAGGTGGATGGGAGAGGGGTTTATTCATTCTGCATGTGTCCGGGCGGCTTCATCGTTCCTTCAGCGACATCGCAGGAAGAGGTTGTAGTCAACGGCATGTCTCCCTCGGGACGAAATTCACCTTATGCCAACTCAGGTATCGTTGTTGAGATCAGGCCTGAGGATCTGTTAAAATATTCACAATCAGGCATTCTTGCCGGGCTCGAATTCCAGAAGGAGCTCGAGCATCTTGCCGGGGAGAATGGAGGCAGGACTCAGCGGGCGCCTGCCCAGAGGCTGACAGACTTTGTTGAAGGGAGGATATCTGCTTCGTTGCCGAAGTCAAGCTATTTCCCGGGTATCACATCGTCGCTTCTGCATGAATGGCTGCCGGCTTCGATAGCAAGAAGGCTGCAGGAAGGCTTCAGGCAGTTCGGGACAATGATGAAAGGATTTCTTACCAACGAAGCAGTTATCCTCGGTGTTGAATCGAGAACCTCTTCGCCGGTGAGGATCACCCGTAATCCTGATACCATGGAACATGTTACCGTCGGAGGTCTTTTTCCCTGCGGCGAAGGTTCGGGGTATGCAGGGGGTATTGTTTCTTCTGCTGTTGACGGGATGAGAGCTGCTGAAGCTGTTGCGCTTCGATTTCAGGATCTGGTCTGAAAGTCATGCAGGTCGTGCAAATCGTGCATGTCTTGCAGGTCGTGCAAGTCATTCGCTTTGCTGTCGCAGATCTTTAACTACTCACCACTCATCACTCACCTCTTCTCCCCTTCTCCCATTCACCCACTGCCGCTGCCGTGGAATCTTCACGTCGTTTCGATATCCTTTAACCTTTCTCCTTTCTCCTTTCACCTCGTTTCTTTCTGCTTCTAATCCCTGTGCTCTGAGCTCTGCGCCCTTAGCTCTGAGCCGTTTACTCACAACTCACCACTCACCACTTTCATCCCTGTCTTCCCCTGCTTCTCGTAAACTCCGAGAAGATCACCGACGCAGCCATGCTCACGTTCAGGGAATCTATTCCCGCGCCGGTTTCACTTAACCTGGGGATCATGATCCTATCGGTGATATAGGGTATTAGCTCTTCCGAAATGCCCCTGGATTCATTGCCCAGAAGTATGATGCCCTTCTTATCGAGCTTGTATGAATAAATGGATTCCCCGTCCATTACGGCCCCGAACACCTTAATCCTTTCAGCAGCTGCATTTTCAAGGAACAAACGCAGATCGGTATATCTGACATCGACATGTAGTATCGCACCCATGCTCGCCTGTATCACTTTCGGATTATACACATCGACGCAGTCGGGTGAACAGAAGATACTCCTTATCCCGAACCATGCCGCCGCCCTTATTATCGTTCCCAGGTTTCCCGGATCCTGAACAGTATCGAGTGCAACAGTAATAGATGTCTTAAGCTCCGCCGGATTAAACTCTTTTTCCTCCATCTCAACCGCCGCCAGCGCATTGTGTGGAGTTTTCAATGTGCTCACTTTCTTAAGCTCCTCATAGCTGGCAGGTATTATTTCCGGGATCCCCTGCCTTGTAACCAGCGGCAGCGAGTTGAGGAACTCGGGTTTCGCCACCAGCATCCTGATCCCGACACCTGCCGCCAGGAATTCCTTCACCATCTTATCCCCCTCGATAACATACAGTTTCTCCTCCTCCCGGACCTTCTTCTTCTGGAGAGAGAGAATGTAACTTGTTTTGGCCTTGCTTAACATTTCCTTTTATTTGCCGGTTGCCGCTCGCCGGTCGCCGGTCACCGCAACCAAATATTTGATATATTTGCCTTACTCTTTTCATTGCAAAATTTGGAAAATTATCTCTCAAATAAAAATATATTCCGCCGGGGGCTCTTTCTTTCTCTTATTACCTTGTTATTTTTCATAACATCCTGTAACCCATTAAAATATGTTCCTGCCGATGAAACCCTGCTTGAAGAAACCAGGGTCATTGTCAATAAGGATGACATAAAGAAGTCATCCCTTATGCCCTATGTCAAGCAGAAACCAAACAAGAAAATTTTCGGGGCCAAGTTCCACCTCGGTCTCTACAATCTTTCCAATCTTGACAAGGACAAATGGCCTCATTCGTGGCTCAGGGAAATAGGAGAGGAACCAGTGATCTTCGATCAGTATGCCACCCTCAAATCGCGCGACGATATGAAATCATACATTGCCTCGAAAGGTTATTTCGACAGCAATGTCATGGAGACTATCGAAACAGCTAACCGCCGGTCGAAAGTATACTACAACGTCGATCTTAAAACGCCCTATATCATCCGTTCTCTCAGGTATGATATCCTGGATACCGCGATAATGCCATGGTTCTACCGCGACTCGGTGAACTGCATGATAGAACGGGGAAAGCCTTACGACGTCGATGTCCTCCAGTCCGAGCTCAAGCGCTTCGAGCGGTACATCAGGGAACAGGGTTATTACAGCTTCTCGGGTGATAATATCTACTTCAGCGTCGACAGCACCATAGGAAACAGGCAGGTGGATATAGTTTATGTGATCAGGAAGCTTCCGACAGTGGATCAGAACAAACGCATCACCTACGTTTCGCATTCAATGTACAAGGTAAGGAATGTTTATATCTATCCCGACTTTGTTCCGAAGGATGCACTGGAAGGAGGCGAAGCTTACAGGAAGAGCCTCGATACGACTTTTTATGAAGGCTTCTATTTCATTTCACCGAACAGTAAACCTGAGCTTAAATACAAGCTCATCCTGCACAACCTATATATTAAACCAGGGGGTATTTACGGACTTTCCAAAACCGAGGATACTCAGTCTCACCTTCTTGCTCTTAAAACCTTCAGGCTGGTTAATATTTTTTATAACGAGGTCCCCGGACCGGAAGGCCGCGACGGAAACCGCCTTGTTCTGGACTGCAACATCCAGCTTACCCTTCTCAGCCAGCAGTCGTTCAAGGTTGAAGTTGAAGGAACAAACTCGGCCGGCAACCTCGGAGGAGCCCTTAACCTCATATACCAGCACAAGAACCTTTTCAGGGGCGCTGAATTGTTCAACCTGAAGCTTAAGGGTGCATATGAAGCTCTTTCGCAGCAGAATACAAAACTGCGAAGCACACAGGAATACGGGATAGAGACCAGCCTGCGGTTCCCGAAGTTCATGGTACCCTTCCTCGACAAGGAAGAGTTCATAAAGAAATACAATCCCAGTACCACTCTGCTGGCCGCCTATAACTGGCAGGACATGCCCTTCTATTCGAGGACCATGGCCAATGCAACTTTCGGCTATACATGGAACGGCAACTATTACACGACTCACATCGTCAACCCGATCCAGGTGAACTATGTCGACCTTGTCTCAATCGACACTGCCTTCCAGAGAAAGATACAGGCGTCGTCGTACCTTGCGTACAGCTATCGCGACGTGGCGATCCTCGGAGGAAATTATTCCTTCATCTTCAGCAACCAGAAGATCCAGAAATCGCGGGATTACTGGTTTGTGAGGGTAAATGCAGAAGCTGCCGGGAACATCCCCTCTCTGGTAAGCAGGGTAGCTGGAGCGGACAAACAGAACGGAAGCTACTATGTACTCAACCAGCCTTTTGCCCAGTATGTCAGGGCAGATGTGGATTTCAGGTATAATGTCATTATAAATGACTTTAGTTCAATTGTTTACAGGGGATTTGCCGGGGCTGCAATTCCATATGGCAATTCGAAGGCAATACCTTTTGAGAAACAGTACTTCGGAGGCGGTGCGAACGGGATCAGGGCCTGGCAGGTACGTTCACTGGGACCGGGCTCATACATTCCTGAGGAGACCGATTTTCTGAACCAGACGGCCGATATTAAACTTGAGGCAAACCTTGAGTACAGGTTCAACCTGTTCTGGATCCTCGAGGGAGCGCTGTTCCTGGATGCCGGGAATATCTGGTCATACAGCAGCGATGCCTCCCGTCCGGGTGCCCAGTTCAGGTTTAACAGCTTCCTGAAGGATATGGCAGTCGGCACGGGAGCAGGTTTCAGGTTCGACTTCGGGTTTGTGATGCTCAGGGCCGATATGGGTATGAAACTCAGGGATCCCGTTATCACAGGAGAATCAAAGTGGATACCCGCTGTCAGGCCTTATAATTTCAGGGACGATTTCACCCTTGTCGTGGCGATAGGCTATCCTTTCTGATCACGAAAAAGATCCATTTTCATTATTTATCCTCCCGGATTTTGTATATTGCAGTTGTCTCACTGCATTATTGAATGAAATATTCTGCCCTTAAAAAACTGGAGGATTTGTTTGGTTACACGCGACGGGAGAGAAGGTCATCATTTATCCTGCTTATCCTGATTGTCATTGTCACAGGTGCCAGGTACCTGGTGCCTGCCTCAGGGGGAAAAATTGAGGTTACCGAGTTAAGCTGGCCTGCCGAAGAACCAGTTGCAGCTGTCGCGGATAATATTAGTCCGCGGATAAAAACAGCATCAGTTAACAGGAGAGAACCGCCGGTTTATGCTGTTATTGAGCTGAACACCTGTGATTCGGCTGCCCTGGAGGCTCTTCCGGGGATAGGTCCGGTTTTGGCGGCACGGATAATAAAGTACAGGAATCTTCTTGGAGGCTTCGCCTCTGTGGAGCAGCTTAAGGAAGTTTACGGGCTTCCGGAAGAGACTTATGACCTTATCAGCGGAAGGGTGAAGGCGGAACGTTCGCTGGTAAGGAAGATAAAGATCAACACTGCGGACTATAAGCAGATGGTCAGGCTGCCCTATTTTACGAGGGAGGAGGTTTCGGCAATTATAAAGTACAGGGAAGGGAAGGGGCGGATAGGATGTCTGGAGGAGCTTGTGCAGGAGAACATCATTTCAGCGGAGAAGGGAGAGAGAGTTGGGTGGTATCTGGAGTTTTGAGTGTCACCCTGTCCTCCCGCTACGCTAAATCTTCGAGGGACAGGCTCTTCAAAGGGGGAGAGAAGACATCAAGCCATTTATAAAAAGAAAACCCATGCCCATGTTAACTTAAAGATGCGAATACTGTATCGTATGAAGAAACTATCGCTGGCATAAACCTGAATGGTGAAGAAGGGCATGGGTTATGCGGAAAGCAATATCAGACAATTATCCTGATCCCGGACCTCCCGTTTTACCGATGACGCATTTCCTCCAACGGATGACAGTCCGGATGCAACAACCTGTATAAAATATCCTCCGCTGACTGTTGTGTTATAATTATGTTAAATCTCCGTTTTTACTTGGTCTTTCACCCTTTTTGGCGTATATTTATATATTGTGGCGAAATGAGAAAATCAAAGTCAAATAATTGTAAAACAGACAAAAAATAACAATCATGGATAAAATATCGCCTTAAAAGTTTTGAAAAACACAATTCTGTTTCTATCTTTGCGCCTCGTTTAAAACAGAAAACACTGACATGATCATTGTACCATTAAAGGAAGGCGAAAATATCGAAAGGGCTCTGAAGAAATTCAAGAGGAAATTTGAAAAAACAGGCGTTATCCGCGAGCTGCGGTCGCGTCAGGCCTTTGTAAAGCCTTCAGTACGCCGGAGAGAGGAAATCAAGAAGGCTCAGTACGTACAGAAGATGCAGGAAAAGGAAGAATAACCTGTTCTTCCCGCATCTTTCTCTTTTAACATAATACCAGGGGGTTCCTTCATGGATCATAAGGAATCATTCCTAAAATACCTGCAGACAGAAAAGCGGTATTCACCGCACACGGTCAGGTCGTACCAGAATGACCTGGATCAGTTTTTCCTATTCCTGAAAGAAGACGGCATGGCCGGTGATCCTTCCGGAATAACTTCCCACCAGGTAAGGGCATGGATAGTAAGTCTGATGGGCGCCGGCATCTCTGCAGTTTCGGTGCACCGCAAGATATCATGCCTGCGGGTGTTCTTTAGGTGGCTGCGAAAGGAAGGGATAATAATAAACGACCCGCTCCAGAAGGTTGTCCTGCCAAAGCGTAAGAAAAGACTGCCCGAATTCGTCAGGGAAGAAGCGCTTGAAACTCTTCTGGATGATGATTATTTCGGCGAAGGATTCAGCGGACTACGGAACAGGACCATCATCGAAATGCTTTACATGACAGGAATGAGAAGGGCAGAGCTCATAGGGCTGAGGCTTAACGATGTCGACCTCGGTGAATCAACGGTAAAGGTAACAGGCAAAAGGAACAAGCAGAGGATCATACCGCTGACAAGGGAGTTTATCGTTCAGCTCCGCAACTACCTTGATGCCAGGAATGACTTTGAGGCGGCATCGGGTTGCAGTATGGTTTTCGTGACAGACAAGGGAAACAAACTATACGACAAATTTGTTTATAATCTTGTGAAACGTTCGCTTTCAGCGGTTACCACAATGGAGAAGAAAAGCCCTCATGTGCTGAGACACACCTTTGCCACACATATGCTTAACAGGGGGGCAGACCTGAATGCGATCAAGGAGTTCCTGGGGCATGCAAATCTCTCTGCGACACAGGTTTATACGCACAACACATTTGAGAAGCTCAAGAAAATATATAAACAGGCTCATCCAAGAGCATAACTTAAACAAAAGGAGGGTATTACCATGAACATTCAGATTCACTCGGTTCGGTTTGACGCCGATAAAAAGCTGATCGACTTTGTTCATCACAAGCTTGATAAGCTTACACAGTATGGTGAGGACATTGTAAATGCCGAAGTTTACCTCAGGCTTGACAAGGACCAGGAGAAGGAGAACAAGATCAGCGAAATCAAACTGGATATGTCCGGCAAACCCCTGTTTGCAAAAAAACAAAGCAAAACTTTTGAGGAAGCTACCGACGATGCCATTGATGCTCTTAAAGTACAGATTACCAAGCACAAACAGAAGAAGAGAGGAGTCTGATAATCCTGTTTATAAAAATATAAGGCATTTTTTTGAAATATAAAATTTAAATTCATACATTTGCACACCGTTTTTTAAGGGTGAAATATGCCCTTTCGGTGCGTTCTTTTACTTGCCGATGTAGCTCAGTTGGTCAGAGCAGCTGATTTGTAATCTGCAGGTCGGGGGTTCGAATCCCTTCATCGGCTCTTGAACGAGTTGCAAATGTGTGTCTGAAAGATATACTCTGATACAGAAGGGGAGATACCAAAGCGGTCAACTGGGGCAGACTGTAAATCTGCTGGCTGATGTCTTCGTAGGTTCGAATCCTGCTCTCCCCACTCTGATCAGAAAATGCCGTACCACCTGAAACGAAAACAGCAGAAAGGTTATACGGACTTCTTTGGATGATATAAGGCGGGAGTAGCTCAGTTGGTAGAGCATTAGCCTTCCAAGCTAAGGGTCGCGGATTCGAGCTCCGTCTCCCGCTCAAGTTTTTGACGCCAGAGTAGCTCAGGGGTAGAGCACTTCCTTGGTAAGGAAGGGGTCGGGGGTTCAATTCCCCCCTCCGGCTCATCGGGAAAAATGATTTTTTGAATATAATATTAACAGAAACAGATAAACTAAATTTTAATAAGCTTGGAGTTATGGCAAAAGAAAAATTTGACAGGACGAAACCGCACGTTAACATTGGTACTATCGGACACATCGATCACGGTAAGACCACGTTAACGGCAGCAATCACCATGGTGCTTGCCAAGAAGGGTCTCTCTGAAATCAGGGATTTCGACTCTATTGACAATGCTCCCGAGGAAAAGGAAAGAGGTATCACCATCAACACTGCTCACGTAGAGTACCAGACAGCATCACGTCATTATGCACACGTTGACTGCCCAGGCCATGCTGACTATATCAAGAACATGGTTACAGGTGCTGCCCAGATGGACGGCGCCATCCTCGTTGTTGCAGCTACTGACGGACCAATGCCTCAGACACGCGAACATATCCTCCTGGCAGGACAGGTGAACGTGCCGAAAGTGCTCGTGTTCATGAACAAGGTTGATATGGTTGAAGATCCCGAACTTCTCGACCTGGTGGAAATGGAAGTGCGCGACCTGCTCAATTTCTACAAGTTCGACGGCGACAATGCTCCCGTTATCCGCGGCTCCGCACTCGGTGCCATGCATGGAGAAGCCAAGTGGGAAGAAAAAGTTATGGAACTTATGGATGCCGTAGATGCATACATTCCCATACCTCCCCGCGACAACCAGAAGCCTTTCCTGATGCCGGTTGAAGACGTGTTCTCAATCACCGGACGCGGTACGGTTGCAACAGGCCGTATCGAAACCGGAGTCGTGCTGACAGGCGATGAACTCGAAATGATAGGCCTTGGCGCAGAAAAACGCAAAACAGTATGTACAGGCGTTGAAATGTTCCGCAAGATCCTCGACAGGGGTGAAGCAGGCGACAACGTAGGTCTTCTCCTCCGCGGCGTTGACAAGAAGGAGATCAAGAGGGGAATGGTCCTTGCAAAACCGGGTTCTATCACACCTCATACCAGGTTCAAGTCTGAAATATACGTTCTGAAGAAGGAAGAAGGCGGCCGTCATACTCCTTTCCACAACAAGTATCGCCCGCAGTTCTACGTCAGGACCCTCGACATCACCGGTGAAATATCACTCCCGGAAGGACGTGAAATGGTAATGCCCGGCGACAACGTCACGATAACCGTCGACCTTATCTATCCGGTTGCCATTAACGTGGGACTCCGCTTCGCTATCCGTGAAGGCGGACGCACAGTTGGTGCAGGAGCAGTTACCGAGATACTTGAATAAGGGTTTTGGAAACAGATTATGGTAAAGGAAGTATGATCACGGTAAGCCGTGATCATACAACAATACCATAATATATATACGGGTGTAGCTCAGTTGGTAGAGCACTGGTCTCCAAAACCAGGTGTCGGGAGTTCGAGTCTCTCCTCCCGTGCTGAAACATATCTGATAAAATGGGATTGAAAACTTACTTAAAGGAATCTTACACAGAGCTGATCCACAAGGTTACGTGGCCCACATGGAGCGACCTTCAGAACAGCGCGGTTCTCGTAATGGTGGCAACGGCCATCATAGCCCTTATTGTCGCACTGATGGATTTCTCCTTCAGCAAGGTGATGGAGGGTTTCTATGATCTGCTCTTTAAAACATAGCCTCGTTCGCAAATGAGTGAAAACGTAAAAAAGTGGTATGTTCTCCGGGCTATTGGCGGGAAGGAAAAGAAGGTCAAGGAGTATATCGACAACGAAGTGGCACGTCTGAATCTCGGAGAGTATGTTTCCCAGGTTCTGATACCGATGGAAAAAGTATACCAGATCAGGGCTGGCAAAAAAGTCAGCAAGGAAAGGACTTTCTTCCCCGGTTATGTGCTCGTCGAGGCGGTCCTGGTGGGAGAAGTTCCGCACCTGCTCCGAAACATACCCAACGTGATAGGCTTCCTCGGTTCACAGGACGGTGAACCTGTTCCGCTGAGAAAATCGGAAATTAACAGGATACTCGGGAAAGTCGATGAACTTAATGCAAGCGACGAAGAACTAAACGTGCCTTTCTTCGTGGGAGAATCGGTAAAGGTCATCGACGGACCATTTAACAGCTTCACGGGTATTATTGAAGAAGTTAATGAGGAAAAGAAGAAACTCAAGGTAATGGTGAAGATCTTCGGAAGGAAGACGCCTCTTGAGCTTAGTTTTATGCAGGTAGAAAAGGAAAATTAACCAAAGATATTGACGATTGTAATAATATAATGCTTCCTGAACGATCGTCATGTACTCGCAGTAAACACGCAAATAATTAATTATGGCAAAAGAAGTTGCTGGACTTATTAAGTTACAGATTCGTGGCGGGGCAGCCAATCCATCCCCACCCGTCGGACCTGCACTTGGTTCGAAAGGTGTGAATATCATGGATTTCTGCAAGCAATTCAATGCCAGGACCCAGGACAAAGCTGGAAAGGTGATACCGGTAGTTATAACAGTATATGCTGACAAGTCATTTGATTTCGTTACAAAGACTCCTCCGGTAGCTGTCCAGCTTCTCGAAGCTGCCAAATCCAAGAAAGGCTCCAAGGAGCCCAACAGGGACAAGGTTGCTCAGGTTACATGGGACCAGGTACAGACAATTGCTAAGGATAAGATGGAAGACCTGAACTGTTTTACGCTCAAGTCGGCCATGAAGATGGTAGCTGGTACCGCAAGAAGTATGGGTATCACCGTAAAGGGTGATTTCCCGGACAAAATTTAACTAGGAGAAAAATGACTAAACTTACCAAAAACCGTAAGGCCGCCCTCGGGAAACTCGACAGGGAGAGGCTCTATACGTTGAAAGAAGCATCAGTGCTGGTAAAGGAAATGACCAGTACAAAGTTTGATGCTTCCGTCGACCTGGATGTAAGGTTAGGTATTGATCCAAGGAAATCCAACCAGATGGTTCGCGGCGTTGTTTCACTTCCTCACGGGACAGGCAAGCAGACAAGGGTTCTTGTGCTTTGCTCTCCCGACAAGGTAAATGAGGCAAACGAGGCCGGAGCCGATTACGTTGGTCTTGACGATTATGTCGAAAAGATCAAGGGAGGCTGGACAGACGTGGATGTGATAATAACCATGCCATCCGTAATGGGAAAAGTCGGTCAGCTCGGAAGGATACTGGGTCCCCGCGGACTCATGCCCAATCCGAAAAGTGGAACCGTAACAATGGATATTGGTAAGGCTGTCAGGGAAGTGAAGCAGGGTAAGATTGATTTCAAGGTTGACAAATCGGGGATCATTCATGCCTCTATCGCGAAAGTCTCATTTGAGCCAGATAAGATCGCGGAAAACGCCCGCGAGTTCATTTCAATGGTGAACAAGCTCAAACCGGCTGCAGCAAAGGGAACCTACATACGTAGCCTTTTCCTGTCCAGCACGATGAGCCCGGGTATCAAGATCGATCCCAAAGGCATTGAAGAATAACAATAATCCGGAGAATAGATTATGAGACGTGAAGAGAAAACAGCTATCATAGACAGCCTGGCTGAAAAATTCAAGGAATACAGCCACTTTTATCTGACCGACACTGCTCAGCTCAATGCAGAAGTTACAAGCGCACTGAGGAGGAAATGTTTCGAGAACGACATTAAGCTCATCGTCGTCAAGAACACACTTCTCAAAAGAGCTCTCGAGCAGTCTGGTGTTAACTTTGAAGAACTGTTTCCGGTTCTGAAAGGTACTACGTCCATCATGTTTACCAACAGCGGAAATACTCCTGCAAAACTCATCAAGGAGTTCCGAAGGCAGCATGATAAGCCTGTTCTTAAGGCTGCATACGTTCAGGAATCAATTTATGTAGGGGACAACATGCTTGAAACGCTTGTCTCCATCAAAACCAAAGAGGAACTCATCGGGGATATCATTCTCCTGCTGCAGTCGCCTGCCAAGAACGTTATATCAGCCCTGCAATCAGGCGGAAATAAATTACATGGTGTTCTTGAAACACTGTCAAAAAAAAGCAATAATTAAAGTATAATCAATTTAAAATCAATAGAAATGGCAGATCTTAAGAAATTTGCAGAAGAACTGGTTAACCTGTCTGTTAAGGAAGTAAGCGAACTTGCTAAAATACTGAAGGATGAGTATGGCATCGAACCTGCTGCTGCTGCTGTTGCAGTCGCTGGTCCCGCTGCAGGTGGTGCAGCTCCCGCCGCTGTGGAAAAAACACAGTTTACGGTGTTCCTGAAGAATGCCGGCGGTCAGAAACTTCAGATTGTCAAGCTTGTGAAGGATATCACAGGTCTTGGTCTGAAGGAAGCCAAGGCAGTCGTTGACGCTGCTCCCGGCCCGGTTAAGGAAAATGTAACAAAAGACGAAGCTGAAGCTATAAAGAAACAATTGGAAGAAGCAGGAGCTGAAGTTGAACTTAAATAAGTCATACCTCTCAGCTGGGTTTTAAAAGGTTTGGTCCCGCCTGAGGCGGGGCCAGGCCTATTCGTTCTTTTATTTTACGTTCACTTAATCTTTTACTAAATGCCTTCAAAAAATACCGAAAGGATAAGTTTTGCATCCAGGAAAAGCCAGCTAGATTATCCTGATTTTCTTGAAGTCCAGTTAAAATCGTTCGGTGAGTTCTTTCAGCTTGGGACAACACCGGAAAACAGGAGGAAGGAAGGACTTTATAAAGTCTTTACTGAAAACTTCCCCATAACCGACACAAGGAATAATTTTGTCCTTGAATTTTTAGATTACTACGTCGATCCTCCAAGATATACTATTGAAGAGTGTATAGAACGTGGCCTTACCTACAGCGTTCCGCTGAAAGCCAAGCTGAAACTCTATTGCACCGACCCGGAGCACGAAGACTTTGATACTGTCATACAGGACGTGTACCTAGGTACCGTTCCCTACATGACGGAAAGGGGAACCTTCGTAATCAACGGTGCGGAAAGGGTTGTGGTTTCACAGCTCCACAGGTCTCCGGGCGTTTTCTTCGGACAGAGCATACATGCTAACGGTACCAAACTCTACTCGGCAAGGATAATTCCTTTCAAGGGCTCGTGGATAGAGTTTGCCACCGACATCAACAACGTGATGTATGCCTATATCGACAGGAAAAAGAAGCTTCCGGTAACAACACTCCTCAGAGCCATAGGCTTCGAAAGCGACAAGGAGATACTGGAGATCTTCAACCTGGCCGAAGAGCACAAAGTATCCAAAACCAGCGTCAAGAAGCTCGTTGGCCGCAAACTGGCAGCGAGAGTTCTGAAAACCTGGGTCGAAGACTTTGTGGATGAGGACACCGGAGAAGTTGTTTCAATTGAAAGAAATGAGGTTATCCTCGACAGGGAACTGGTCATTGAGCCTGAACACGTGGACCTTATCTGCGATTCAGGTGCAAAAACCATCCTCCTTCACAGGGAAGACACCAACCTGTCGGATTTCGCCATCATATACAACACACTTCAGAAAGATCCCTGTAACTCAGAAAAGGAAGCAGTGATCTATATCTACCGTCAGCTTCGGAACGCTGAACCCCCGGATGAGGCAACGGCACGCGACGTGATCGATAAGCTTTTCTTCTCCGATAAGAGATATGACCTCGGCGAAGTGGGCCGCTACAGGATCAACAAGAAGCTCGGCCTCGAAACTGAAATGTCGGTCAAGATTCTTACCAAGGAAGACATCATCAAGATCATCGGCTATCTTATCGAGCTGATAAACTCCAAGACAGAGGTAGACGATATCGACCATCTCAGCAACAGGAGAGTCCGTACGGTGGGTGAACAGCTTTATGCCCAGTTCGGAGTGGGCCTTGCACGTATGGCACGCACTATAAGGGAGAGAATGAATGTCAGGGATAACGAGGTTTTCACACCCGTCGACCTTATAAATTCCAAAACTCTCTCTTCCGTAATAAACTCCTTCTTCGGTACCAACCAGCTTTCGCAGTTCATGGACCAGACCAATCCGCTGGCCGAGATGACCCACAAGCGTCGTATGTCGGCACTCGGACCTGGTGGTCTTTCACGTGAAAGAGCAGGTTTCGAGGTCAGGGACGTTCATTATACACATTACGGACGCCTCTGCCCGATAGAAACACCGGAAGGACCCAACATCGGACTTATTTCCTCGCTCTGCGTCTATGCAAAGATCAACGACCTCGGGTTTATCGAAACGCCATATCTTAAGGTAGATAAGGGACAGGTCAACCTGAGCAGGGAAGGCATAGTATGGATGAGCGCAGAGGAGGAGGAGAAGAAGATGATAGCCCAGGCAAATGCGCCCCTGAAGAAGGACGGCCATTTCGAGGATAACAGGGCTAAATGCCGTTATGAGGCTGACTATCCGATCGAGGAGGTTGCAAAGATCGACTTTATGGACGTTGCTCCGAACCAGATCGCTTCAATAGCCGCATCGCTGATCCCCTTCCTAGAGCACGATGACGCCAACAGGGCTCTCATGGGATCGAACATGATGCGCCAGGCAGTTCCGCTTATCAATCCCCAGACAGCCATCGTGGGCACAGGCCTCGAAGGACAGGTGATCAGGGACAGCCGTATCCTCTACATCGCTGAGGGAGACGGTGTTGTGGAATATGTTGATTCGAACGAAATAGTAATTAGGTATACCCGGACTGACGAGGAAAAATTCGTCAGCTTCGACGATGACACAAAGCATTACTATCTCCCCAAGTACAAGAAGACCAACCAGAACACCTGCATCAACCTCGTCCCGGTGGTCAAAAAGGGAGAGAAGGTCAGGAAAGGCCAGGTGCTTACAGAAGGTTACGGAACGAAGAGAGGCGAGCTTGCCCTCGGAAGGAACCTGAAGGTTGCATTCATGCCCTGGAAAGGCTACAACTTTGAGGATGCAATAGTTATCTCGGAGAAGGTTGTAGAGGAAGATATGTTCACTTCCGTCCATATTGATGAATACCTTCTTGAGGTGCGCGACACAAAACGCGGACTTGAGGAGCTTACCTCCGATATTCCCAACGTAAGCGAGGAAGCCACCAAGAACCTCGATGAGAACGGACTAATAAGGATAGGCGCAAGGATAAGACCCGGCGATATTCTTATCGGCAAGATCACCCCGAAAGGTGAGTCGGATCCTTCTCCTGAAGAGAAACTTCTCCGCGCTATCTTCGGTGACAAAGCCGGTGATGTAAAGGATGCCTCTCTTAAGGCAGGCCCTTCCCTCGAAGGCGTTGTGATAGACAAGAAGCTCTTTACAAGGGCTATCAAGGACAGGAAAGCCAAGGCAAGCGAGAAACCCCTTCTTGACAAGATAGAGAATGAATTCAACAAGAATGTTGAAGACCTGAAATCAAAGCTTGTCGACAAGCTTTTCATCCTGGTGAACGGGAAAACATCACAAGGAGTAAAGGATTATCTGAATGTTGATGTCATTCCAAAGGGCAGCAAGTTCACTCTCAAGCAGCTCCAGGAGATAGATTTCCTGAATGTCAATCCGAACAAATGGACTACCGACAAGAAGAAGAATGACAGCATCAAGCAGCTCCTTCACAACTATATAATAAAGTACAAGGAGATCGATGGTATCTACAAGCGCAAGAAGTACAATATCACCATCGGCGATGAGCTTCCTGCAGGCATTGTCCGACTGGCAAAGGTTTACATTGCAAAGAAGAGAAAGATAAAGGTAGGCGACAAGATGGCCGGGCGTCACGGGAACAAGGGTATAGTGGCCAAGATCGTCCGCCAGGAAGATATGCCGTTTCTCGAAGACGGAACCCCTGTAGACATAGTGCTTAACCCGCTTGGCGTGCCTTCGCGAATGAACCTCGGACAGATTTATGAAACTGTTCTTGGCTGGGCTGGACAGAAGCTCGGGCTTCTTTTCTCGACACCCATCTTCGACGGTGCTACAATAGACCAGATAAACGAATACACCGATAAGGCAGGCTTGCCAAAATACGGAAAAACCTATCTCTACGACGGAGGTACGGGTGAAAGGTTTGACCAGCCGGCAACTGTTGGTGTGATCTATATGCTCAAGCTCGGCCACATGGTCGACGACAAGATGCATGCACGCTCCATAGGACCGTATTCGCTGATTACGCAGCAGCCCCTCGGCGGGAAAGCCCAGTTCGGAGGCCAGCGTTTTGGTGAGATGGAAGTATGGGCGCTCGAGGCATTCGGAGCCGCTCACATACTCCAGGAGATACTAACGATCAAGTCTGACGATGTTGTCGGACGCGCGAAAGCCTATGAGGCAATAGTCAAGGGCGAACCGATGCCGATGCCGGGAATTCCGGAATCGCTGAACGTACTCCTTCACGAACTGAGGGGACTCGGACTGAGCGTGATCCTCGACTAGGCAGCGGAGCATTTTTATTCATCGAAAAGAAAAAAACAGTATATGTCATTCAGAAGAGATAACAAGACAAAGACCAGTTACTCGAAGATCTCAATAGGTCTTGCTTCGCCGGAGGAAATCCTCGACCGTTCAAGCGGCGAAGTACTGAAGCCTGAGACAATAAATTACCGGACCTATAAGCCTGAACGCGACGGTTTGTTCTGCGAGAGGATATTCGGGCCGGTGAAAGATTACGAATGCCATTGCGGAAAATACAAGCGTATCCGCTACAAGGGCATTGTCTGTGATCGCTGCGGCGTAGAGGTGACAGAGAAGAAAGTGAGACGCGAGAGAATGGGACATATCTCCCTGGTGGTTCCGGTTGCCCACATTTGGTACTTCCGGTCGCTGCCGAACAAGATAGGATACCTGCTCGGCCTCCCGACAAAAAAGCTTGACTCCATAATCTACTACGAAAGATATGTTGTCATAAACCCGGGGATAAAGGCTGCCGACGGGGTCAAACAGTTTGACTTCCTTACCGAAGAGGAATACCTTGAGATAGTGGAGTCGCTGCCTAAGGAGAACCAGTATCTGGATGATACACATCCCGACAAATTCATCGCCGACATGGGTGCGGAAGCCCTTTTCAGACTTCTCAGCACTCTTGATCTCGATGAGATGTCATATTCGCTTCGTCACAGGGCAAACACGGAGACCTCACAGCAGAGGAAGAATGAGGCTCTCAAGCGCCTCCAGGTGGTTGAGGCTTTCAGGGATTCGAAGCATGTAAACAAGCCTGAGTGGATGATCATTAAGGTTGTCCCGGTGATCCCGCCCGAGCTGAGGCCTCTTGTCCCGCTCGATGGAGGCAGATTTGCCACCAGCGACCTGAACGACCTTTACAGGCGTGTGATAATCAGGAACAACCGTCTCAAGAGACTTATAGAGATCAAGGCTCCTGAAGTGATCCTCCGCAATGAGAAACGCATGCTCCAGGAAGCAGTTGATTCACTTTTCGACAACTCAAGGAAGGCAAATGCCGTAAAGACAGACGCAAACCGTCCTCTCAAATCGCTCAGCGACAGTCTTAAGGGTAAGCAGGGAAGGTTCCGTCAGAACCTCCTTGGAAAGAGGGTTGACTACTCGGCACGTTCGGTGATAGTTGTGGGTCCCGAGCTTAACCTTCATGAGTGCGGCCTTCCCAAAGACATGGCAGCAGAGCTTTACAAGCCTTTCATTATCAGAAAGCTTATAGAACGCGGCATTGTGAAGACTGTAAAGTCGGCCAAGAAGATCGTTGACAGGAAAGATCCCGTTGTGTGGGATATCCTTGAAAACGTTCTCAAGGGACATCCTGTCCTACTGAACAGGGCGCCCACACTCCACAGGTTGGGTATACAGGCCTTCCAGCCCAAGCTTATTGAGGGAAAGGCCATTCAGCTGCACCCGCTGGTATGTACGGCATTCAACGCTGACTTCGACGGCGACCAGATGGCTGTTCATCTTCCACTTGGAAACAGTGCAATACTTGAAGCACAGATGCTTATGCTGGCTTCACACAATATCCTTAACCCTGCTAACGGAGCGCCGATCACGGTTCCCTCGCAGGACATGGTTCTCGGACTTTACTATATCACAAAAGGAAGGAAGAGCGCTGAGAATGACAAGGTGAGGGGAGAAGGACTGACTTTCTACTCTCCCGAAGAAGTAACCATTGCATTCAACGAGGGCAAAATTGACCTGCATGCATTCATAAAGGTAAAGGTGAACGACAGGGTCGAAGGAGAACTTGTGAATCACATAATCGAGACCACGGTAGGAAGGGTTATCTTCAACCAGTATGTTCCTGCTGAAGTGGGATTTATCAATGAGATCCTTACCAAGAAGTCGCTCAGGGATATTATCGGGCGTGTTCTCAAGCTTTCAGGCATGGCAAAGACCTCAGACTTTCTTGATGCCATAAAGAACCTCGGTTTCTACATGGCATTCAAGGGAGGACTGTCATTCAACCTCGATGATGTTATCATACCGGAGGAAAAAACCAAGTTCGTTTCCGAAGGTTATGAGCAGGTTGAAGAAGTGCTGAACAACTACAGCATGGGATTTATTACCAATAACGAAAGATACAACCAGATAATTGATATCTGGACACACGTAAATGCAAGGCTCACCCAGTCGCTGATGAAGCAGCTTTCGAACGACAAGCATGGCTTCAATTCGGTTTACATGATGCTCGACTCGGGAGCAAGGGGATCGAAGGAACAGATCCGCCAGCTTTCCGGCATGAGGGGACTGATGGCCAAGCCTCAGAAATCAGGTTCTACTGGTTCCGAGATCATTGAGAACCCGATCCTTTCGAATTTCAAGGAAGGTCTTTCGGTTCTAGAGTACTTCATATCGACGCACGGTGCCCGCAAGGGGCTTGCCGACACGGCTCTCAAGACAGCTGATGCAGGATACCTTACCCGTCGTCTTGTAGACGTATCCCAGGATGTGATCATCAACGAGGAGGACTGCGGAACGCTGAGAGGACTGGTTGCAACAGCAATCAAGAAGAATGAGGAGGTTGTTGAGTCGCTCTACGAAAGGATACTCGGCCGTACAACTGTTCACGATGTTTATCATCCACTTACCGGGGAACTTATCGTTGAAGCAGGGCAGGAACTTACAGAGGAGCTTGCAAAGAAGATCGAGGATTCGCCGATTGAACAGGTGGAGATCCGTTCGGTTCTCACCTGCGAATCCAAGAAGGGCGTCTGTGCAAAATGCTACGGGCGTAATCTCGCTACCGGCCACATGGTCCAGAAAGGTGAAGCTACAGGGGTCATTGCCGCTCAGAGTATCGGCGAACCCGGCACCCAGCTTACACTCCGTACCTTCCACGTTGGAGGTACTGCTTCCAACATAACCACCGAATCGAGGCTTGTTGCCCGCTATGCAGGGATTGCCGAGATTGAGGAACTACGGTCGGTGCCGAAGAAGGATCCTGATAAAGGAAATATCGATATAGTGATTGGAAGGCTCGCTGAGCTGAGGATAATCGACAAGAAGACAGGTATCGCCCTGACTACTCATACAATTCCTTATGGATCAAAGCTTTATATTAAGCCCGGGCAGGAAGTTGAGAAGGGCAAGCTGATATGCGAATGGGATCCCTTCAACGCAGTAATTATTGCTGAGGTGGGAGGAAAAGTCGGATACGACTTCCTTATTGAAGGTATAACCTTCCGGGAGGAATCAGACGAGCAGACCGGATTTAAGGAGAAAGTGATCATAGAGAGCAGGGACAAGACCAAGAACCCGGCGATCAAGATACTTGCATCCAAGGGAGGAGAGGAACTGAAGCTTTACAACCTTCCTGTAGGATCGCACCTTGTGTTCGAAGCAGGCAAGGCTGTCGAGGCCGGCGAGGTTCTTGTAAAGATACCGCGTGCCGTAGGCAAGTCGGGCGACATCACCGGAGGTCTTCCGAGGGTCACCGAATTGTTCGAGGCCAGGAACCCATCCAATCCCGCCATCGTTTCTGAAATTGACGGAGAAGTTACTTTCGGGAAGATAAAGAGAGGGAACAGGGAGATCACGATCAAGTCAAAGACAGATGAGATCAAGAAATATCTTGTACCCCTTTCTAAGCAGATACTAGTCCAGGAGAATGATTATGTGAAGGCAGGAACGCCTCTCTCCGACGGAGCAATAACACCTTCCGACATACTTGCCATCAAGGGTCCGACAAAGGTTCAGGAGTATATCGTCAATGAGATCCAGGAGGTTTATCGTCTCCAGGGAGTGAAGATCAATGACAAGCACTTCGAGATCATTGTCCGCCAGATGATGCGCAAAGTTGAGATCGTCGATCCGGGTGATACCAAATTCCTTGAACGCCAGGTAGTTGACAAGCTTGAGTTCATGGATGAGAATGACTGGATATATGGTAAGAAGGTCATTACCGATGGAGGAGATTCCCAGAACCTGAAGGCAGGTATGATAGTTACGGCCCGCAAGCTCAGGGACGAGAACTCGATGCTCAAGAGGAAGGACCTCAAGGTTGTCGATGCCAGGGATGCAATTCCTGCAACGTCGAGCCAGGTACTGCAGGGAATTACCCGTGCTGCACTTCAGACCAACAGCTTCTTCTCCGCCGCATCCTTCCAGGAGACTACAAAAGTCCTTAACGAAGCAGCCATACTTGGCAAAGTCGACAGGCTTGAGGGGCTTAAGGAGAACGTTATTGTCGGGCACCTGATACCTGCGGGAACAGGACAGCGCGACTATAACAGCATCATTGTAGGCTCGCTCGAGGAGTATGAAAACCTGGTGGGAAGCGAAAACGGAACCGAGGTGGAAGCTGAAGAAGCCGGTTCAGGAAAGTAACCGTAATTGATTATTGCGATGGCAGATCCAAAAGACCAGAACCAGATCAGCATAGAGCTGAATGAGGAAGTAGCACAGGGAATTTATTCAAATCTCGCTGTGATAACACATTCGGCTTCGGAGTTCGTTGTCGATTTTGTCCGCATCATGCCGGGGATACCCAAGGCACAGGTAAAGTCGAGGATCATACTTACACCGGAGCATGCCAAGAGACTTCTGGCGGCTCTCGAGGATAATATTGCCAAATATGAAGCGGTCCACGGACCGATAAAGGAAGTAAAGGGCTCCGGACCGGTCATGCCGATGAGTTTCGGCGGGCCTACAGCCCAGGCGTGAAATAATGCCAGCTTACTCCAAGCAGGGGCCGTCAGATCTTTCGGGACTGACGGCTTGTTTTTTATTATTTTGACGGTAACGAAATAAAACCTTACTTTGTATGTTATTAAGTGAGAGGCAGACCCATGAAGGCATACATTGCAGGAAAGATAGCAGTAGCACTAATCATAATAGCTCCCCTTTTCTCGTTCAACAGCTGCGACAAGCAGGAAAAGTGCGGATGCGACGGTGACAAGCTTTTCTCAGTTGAAAACAAGCTGCTGAATTACAATGAACTATATGTATCAGGCAATGGTGCAACGATACAGTTCTCCGAAGGTTATGCTACATATATCTTCTGCAATCCTGCCACAATGTACACCCAGTACCAGGATCTTGATCCTGATGAACAGCTGCTGATATCGGGAGACTGCTACTGGGATTGCAGTTATGTATCCAGCGCCGGTCAATCTTCCTATTATTACTACTATAAGTATTATAATATTGATGTAACCAAGCTGGAATCCTATCTTTACGGGAAATAGCTGCTTTTCATGACGAGTTACAGCATATCCTTTGCAGGTGCCGGCAGGGTGGCCGGAATCCTTTGCAGGGAGATGTTCCGTTCAGGAATAAAAATCAGACAGATAGCATCGGTCAAAGAACCAGGCGGCAGACAGCTGGCTGCTGAGTGTAATGCTGCGTGGTCATCCGAGCTGGTGTTTGGCGATAATACCGATATCGTTATAGTAGCTGTTCCTGATCACCACCTGAGTGAAGTGCTTTATTCCCTGAAATGCAGCAGCAGGTGCATAGTCGCACATACTGCAGGAAGTTTCGGGCTGGATGTCTTTCCGGAGAAAACAAGCAGAAAAGGGGTGTTCTATCCTCTTCAGACTTTCTCCGTTGAGAGAAATATCAGCCTCCGCGATGTGCCATTTCTTATCGAACCTGGTGATGATCAGACAGGCGAGATCCTTGCAGGGCTGGCAGAGAAGCTGGGCGGCAAAGTTCATTTCATCGATATAGACAGGAGAAAACTTATCCACCTGGCAGCGGTATTTATCTGCAACTTCACAAACCACATGCTGGCAGCCGGAAATAAGATTGCAGAAGAGGCAGGAGTAAGCCTGGAGCTCTTCGAGCCCCTTCTGAGGGAGACGATCGAAAAAGCACTTTCGATCGGCCCGGAATCCGCCCAGACCGGACCTGCTGTACGAAATGACCTTAACACTATTGAAAAGCACATGGATTTGCTATCTTTCTCACCGGAATTGAAGGAGCTTTACGGGAAGATCACGCAATCGATAAGAAACCACCATATAAAAAACTCATAATGACGAACTTCAAGGAGGGACTGGCAGCGGTAAAAGCCTTTGTTTTTGATATCGACGGAGTACTGTCGCTGCAGACAATAAGCCTCAATATATTCGGGATACCTAACCGGACAGTTAATCTCCGCGACGGCTATGCCCTTCAGCTTGCGATCAAGAAAGGCTACAGGATAGGCATAATCTCCGGGAGCAACTCAAAGGACTATCTTAAAAGGCTTAGGATGCTGGGCGTGAATGATATATATCTGAACAGCCGGAAAAAGCGAGATCATTACATTGCATTCAGGGAGAAATACGGGCTGAAAGATCCGGAGATTCTTTTCATGGGCGACGACATTCCTGATTTTGAAGTTATGAAAACGGCCGGTGTGCCAGCCTGCCCGTCCGATGCAGACAGTGAAATAAAACAGGCTGCACTCTACATCTCCGACAAGAAAGGAGGAGAAGGATGCGTAAGGGATGTGATCGAGCAGGTTCTCAGGCTGCACAATAACTGGATGGATTCAGAAGCTTTCTCGTGGTAATATGAAGGAATTCCTTGACCTGATAAGGTGGAAAAACCTGCTTATCGTTATGCTTACAATGGTGCTGATGAGGTATTTCGTCATCGCACCGCTGCTTGGCCTGGTTACCGTTACCATGAACGCAGCTCCCGATTCCGCTGTACCGATGACGCTGCAGCTCCCTCTTACGGACTTCATCCTCCTGATAGCGGCAACCGTACTGGTGACTGCCGGTGGATATGTGATAAATGACTATTTTGATATAAAGACTGATCTAATCAACAGGGGTAAAGTGATAGTCGGCACAAAGGTATCGAGGCAGAGGGCCATGATGTGGCACTCAGTTCTCAACCTGGCCGGGATTGCCATCGGATTCTACATCTCCTCAAGGGCAGGTTATTTCTGGATGGGAATGCTCTTTCTCCTTGTGTCAGGGTTGCTCTATTTCTATTCGGCCAGTTACAAAAGGCAATTCCTGATCGGTAACCTTATGGTTTCAGTGCTGACAGCCCTGGTGCCGCTGCTTGTTCTTTTCTATGAGTGGCCTGCACTGTACAGGTTCTATGCGAGTAATGCAACCTCGGTCCCTGAAATGAAATTCCTTTTCGGGTGGATTGGAGGATTTGCACTGTTCGCATTCCTTACAACACTGACACGCGAAATAATAAAGGATATTGAAGATTTTGAAGGTGATACGGCTTATGGACGCAATACCGTGCCGGTGGTTATCGGGATCCCGGCATCAAAAATAGTTACTGTATCACTCCTTGCCGGTACCATAGCACTCCTGTATATCGTCTGGTTTTTCTGGGTACGCGACTGGCTTACACTCGCTTATCTTTCAGCAGCGATCGCCTTACCGCTGGGTATAGTTATCTGGCGAGTGACAACAGGAGCGGGCAGGAAGAAGATGCATGCTGCCAGCAGTATCATGAAGATCGCCATGCTTACAGGGATCCTCTATTCCCTCCTGGTAAAAGCAATCATAACCTGGAAACTGCTCTGAAATGCCTGCAGAACAGCTGAGTAAATACAGGATTATCCTGGCATCCCGGTCGCCGAGAAGGATACAGCTGCTCAGGGACATGGGCATTGATTTCGGGGTTGAGGTCAGGGACTATGATGAAACTTATCCCCAAAACCTTCAGGGGTCGGAGATTGCAATGTACCTTGCCAGGCACAAGGCGGACAGCTTCAGGAAAGAGATAAGGGAGAATGAAATAGTGATCACCGCCGACACCATAGTGTGGTGTAATGGTGAGGTGCTTGGGAAGCCTGAGAATGAGGAAGATGCAAGAAGGATGATAAGAATACTGGCAGGCAATACCCATGAGGTTATCACCGGGGTGACCCTCCTGACGACCAGCAGGGAGATCAGTTTCACCGATACGACAAAAGTCACTTTTCAGGAGATTACGGAAAAGGAAATAAATTACTATATTGAACACTTCAGGCCTTATGATAAGGCAGGCGCCTATGGAATCCAGGAATGGATAGGGATAACTTCCTGCAGCAGTATTGAAGGATCATATTTCAACGTGGTGGGGCTGCCAGTGCACAGGGTCTATAAGGAGTTAAAGGCATTAACAAAAGAAACACGATAAAAGATGAAGAAGTTATTTCTTACGACAGCATTAATAATCATAACCCTTATCGCGGCTGCAGCACCCGATGAGGGTATGTGGATACCTATCCTGATAGAGAAGTATAATATAAAGCTGATGCAGGAGAAAGGATTTAAACTTACCGCCGAGGATATCTACAGTGTCAACAAAGCATGCATGAAGGACGCTGTTATGTCGTTCGGAGGAGGCTGCACAGGGGAATTCATCTCTCCCGAAGGACTATTGATAACTAACCACCACTGCGGTTACGGGACCATTCAAAGACTATCCACGCTAGAAAAGGATTATCTTACAAACGGCTTCTGGGCGATGTCGCGCGACCAGGAAATAAGAGCACCCGGACTAAGTATCACCATTCTGAAGAGAATGGAGGATGTGACCGGGAAGGTATTGAACGGTGTGACCGACGACATGAATGCAGAAGCCCGCCAGAAAGTGATAAACACCAACTCCGAACAGATCAGGAGAAGCGCTGTGGAAGGAACTCATTACACGGCCCGGATCAGCCCCTTCTTCATGGGCAACCAGTACTTCCTGATGGTTTACGAAAGCTTCAATGATGTTCGTTTCGTTGGAGCTCCCCCGTCGGCAATTGGAAAATTCGGGGGGGAGACAGACAACTGGGTGTGGCCCAGGCATACAGGCGACTTCTCGCTGTGGAGGGTTTATGCAAATAAGGAAAACAAGCCTGCAGCATATTCCGCGGAAAATGTTCCCTATAAGCCCCTTTATCATTTCCCTATTTCGCTGAAGGGCGTGAAGGAAGGCGATTTTACAATGGTGTTCGGATACCCGGGTTCAACCAGCCAGTATGTTCCGTCATATTATATCGATATGATGAAGAATTACATCAATCCAAAAAGGATTGAAATTCAGACCGAGAAGATTGATATAATGGAAGCTGCCATGAATACCGATCCGCTGATAAGGCTTCAGTATTCTGCAAAGAAATCAGGCATAGCCAACGGATGGAAGAAATCAATCGGGGAGATACAGGGCCTTGAAAGGATGAATACGATAGCCAAAAAACAAGAGTACGAGAAGCGTCTTACAGACTGGATAAATGCTGACGCTGCCAGAAAGGTAAAATACGGGCATCTGCTTCCAGCATACGAAAAACTCTATTCACAGATGAAGGATTACCAGCTTGTGAACAGCCTGACGAGCGATGCATTCTTCAGCAGCGGAGCCGAAGCTGTCGGGTTTGCCAGGAACATGATGAGCCTCGCAGGCCTGTACGAAAAGGAACCCGACCAGGCCAGGATCAGCGTTATTAAGACCGAGCTGGTTGCTTCGGCAGCAGGTTTCTTCAAAAACTATAATGCTGCAACCGACAAAAAGCTTTTTGTGGCGGTAATGAAACACTACGGCGACAAACTGGCTCCTGAATGGCAGGCACCTGAGTACATTGCGATCCGGAATTCCTGCAAGGGTGATTTTCAGGCACTTGCCGACAAGCTCTATCCGGTGTCAATCTTCACCGATGAAGCAAGATTCACCACATTTGTGAATTCATTCACCTTAGGCAGCCTGAAGAAACTGGAGAAGGATCCATTGTACAGGCTTGCCAGGGGTGCCAGTAATTTGATCAACGACAAGGTGAGGGGAGAGCTGAACCGGATCTCTGGAGAGATACAGAACCTACATCCGCTGTATATGACCGCACAGATGGAATTTGAAAAGGACCGTGTCTTTTATCCCGATGCAAATTCAACGCTACGTGTAGCATATGGGGAAATAAGCGGGTATTATTCAAAGGATGCCGTTTATTTCAGGCATTACACAACACTTAAGGGCATTATTGAAAAAGATAATCCCGAGATATTCGATTATGATGTTCCTGATAAGCTTAAACAGCTTTATGCTTCAAAGGATTACGGACGCTATGTTCAGGACGGCGAAGTACCTGTTTGCTTTATTGCAAACAACCATACCACAGGAGGCAATTCTGGATCACCGGTTATCAATGCTGATGGGCATCTGATAGGAATTAATTTCGACAGGGCCTGGGAAGGCGTGGCAAGCGACATGGCGTTCAATCCCGAACAGAGCCGGAATATAAGCCTCGACATGAGGTATGCCCTGTTCATCATCGACAAATTTGCCGGTGCAGGATATTTGCTGAATGAAATGACAATAATTGAGTAACCCCCTTTAACCCCTTCTCCGGCTCGCACGGACTCACCCCCTTTATCCCCCTCTCTTCTGAAGAATAGAGGGGGGATGGACTAGCATACAGTTAGTTACTACCCCCTCTTTGCTTTGCAGAGAGGGGGGCAGGGGGGTGAGTGCGTGTATCAGAATCTTATCTTATTTTCAGCTTCACCTGTGGCTTTTTCTATATATAGATCCTTCCGGGTTTCGAAGGCTGCTGCAAGAAATACTACCGAGTCCTGTTCAACAAACCTGCTGTAGACATTAACCGGAAACTCTGTAACATCCTTCAGGATTGCTCCGAAGATTGTCATTTCACCGTTTTCAGTCACAACCTTCGATTTTGTCCCTGACTGGAGGGTCTTGATCCACGCATCGAGAGTCTTTTCGTAAATCACCTCGGGAATAACTACCGAGATTGCAGGAAGCAGACTGTTGCCGATCTGCAGGCTGTCTTCCATGCATACAATAGGTTTTTGTGCACTTATCCATATTGAGGAAAAGAGCAAAAGCAACACTAATGAAGATTTTAGTCTCACGGCTGATCAGTTGTTGTAATGTGGTTGTTTTTCAAATTTACAAAAAAAGAATTGCAAGGTTGTTTTAAGAGTCGGAATATCTTATAGAACAGGGCCCGGATTCCGTGCAAATAATACAACGCTGGTTTTGAAGCAGGTTGACCTAATACCTGAAAATTTTCTTAACTTTCAGCTCACATTATGTTGCATAAAATGAAAATAGTTGCCGACGATAAGATCCCATTCCTAAAAGGCATTCTCGAACAATGGGCTGATGTGACCTATCTGCCGGGGGATAAAATAAGCAGGAAGCTTATTGCTGATGCAGACGCTCTGCTTACCAGGACAAGGACCAAATGTACGGAAGAGCTTCTGGCAGGCACAAGTGTCAGGTTCATTGGCACAGCCACCATCGGCTTCGACCACATAGACACGCAGTATTGCGAAAAGCAGGGTATAACCTGGACCAACGCTCCCGGATGTAATTCCTCATCAGTCCAGCAATATATAGCCGCCGCACTCCTGAAGATGTCAGCCGAGTTCAGGCAACCCCTGAGAGGGAGAGTCCTTGGTATTATTGGTGTCGGCAATGTCGGATCGAAAGTACAGAAGCTGGCTTCCCTGATGGGAATGGAGGTCCTTCTTAACGACCCGCCGCGGGAGAGGCGGGAAGGCGGCCGGAACTTTGTCACTCTCCTTGAAGTACTGGAAAAATCGGACATCCTGACCCTCCATGTGCCCCTGAATATTGTCGGGGAAGACAGCACATGGCACCTGGTAAATGAAAAAACGCTGAAAAAAGTGAAGAAAGGTGCATGGCTTGTCAACACATCGAGGGGAGAGGTTGCAGATACGGCAGCCATTAAAAAGGCACTCTTGTCAGGAAGGATAGGAGGAGCAATACTTGATGTGTGGGAACATGAACCTGACATAGATCTGGATCTTATGTCACGGACCTTCCTGGCCACACCGCATATAGCAGGGTATTCGACCGACGGCAAGGCAAACGGTACCTCAATGGTCGTAAATGCCCTGTGCAGGCATTTCAATATTCCCCTTAATAATTGGTATCCTGAAGATGTTCCTGTACCAGATCATCCCATGATCCCGCTGGACGGCATCGGAAAGAGTGAAGAAGATATTCTGCGCGAGGCCGTCAGTCATACCTATAATATCGACGAGGATAATATGAGCCTGCGTTTTTCTCCTTCTGATTTTGAGAAGCTGAGAGGAGAATACAGACTCAGGAGGGAATTTCCTGCATATTCGGTTGCCCTGAACGGCGGTACCAAAAGGGTGAGGAAGATGCTTGAGGGACTTGGATTTAAAGTAGTCTGACTATGGAACGAAAAAACCTAAACAGGAGAGACTTCGCATTAAGATCAATGCTTGCAGGAACGGGCATGGCTTTTTTGCCGTCAGCCGGTATGGAAACCGTCACAAATAAACAAGTATCTGATGTCAGAAAATCGGAGAACCTTAAGATCAGCCTTAACGCATATTCCTTCAACACACCTCTCAGAGACGGCAAGATGACGCTTGACGATCTGCTTGATTACTGTGCTAAGGAGGGATTCGAAGGGCTTGATATTACCGGTTATTATTTCCCCGGCTACCCGGCTGTTCCCTCTGATGAAACTATTTACCATATCAGGCGGAAAGCCTTCAGGCTGGGGATCGACCTGGGATGCACGGGTGTGAGGAACGACTTCACATGGTCCGATCCGGCGAAGAGGGCGGAAGAGAAGAAGCTTGTAAAGGAGTGGATTATTGCAGCTCATAAGCTCGGGGCACCCGGCCTGAGGATATTCAGCGGGAACCTGTCGAAGGAGAATTATTCGTGGGATGAAAAAGCAAAATGGATCGCTGCCGATATCCGTGAGTGCGCCGATTTTGCGGGTGATCATGGCGTTATGCTCGCGCTACAGAATCATAATGATTTCCTGAAGACAGCTGAAGAGACTGAAAAACTGCTTACTCTGATAAATCATGAGTGGGTCGGATTAATGCTCGACATCGGAAGCTACCACACTGCCGATCCCTATAAGGATATAGCCGCAAACTCAAAATACGCCATAACCTGGCAGATCAAGGAGAAAGTGTTCTTCAACGAAAACCAGGTTGACACTGACTTTACCAGGGTCCTGGACATTGTCAGGAAATGTGGTTTCAGGGGCTACCTGCCGCTGGAAACCCTGGGAACGGGAGATCCGTATGTTAAGGTCAGAGACCTTTTGGCTAAGGTCAGGGCAGTTTTATAACCATTCCTCTTTCAGGATATCTCCTGAAAGACTGACGATCAACTGCTTGACAGGTACTTTCCTGGATGCCCTCGACAAGGCTGATCTGACCATCTGAAGCAATCCGCCGCAACAGGGCACCTCCATCATCATCACGGTTATCGTATTTACCCTGGCGATTTCGATCATGGCAGTAAGCTTTTCAACATAGACATCGAGACCGCTGTCGAGCTTGGGACATGCTATGGCCAGAGACCTGCCCCGGAGGTATTTGCTATGAAAATTCCCCATTGAAAATGCCACACAGTCGGCTGCAATCAGCAGGTCGGACTCTCTTATATAGGGGGCATTTGGATTGAGGAGGTGCAGCTGGACCGGCCACTGCCTGAGTTCCGAAGGCTGATCTGCCGATGCCTGATCTGCACTCTTGCCACCCGGCCTGTCGATCACCATTGCCCTTGATCCCGGACAACCACCTGACTCAGAGTGGGTGTGAGGGTGAGAGTGAGACCGGGAATGATTGTGGGAGTGAGGATCGGAAGGTGAATTGGGGTGATTATGGACTACCGTGAAGACATCGTCGGGATCAAAGCCAAGCTCTGCCCTGTGTTTCCTGAGGTAATCCACTCCTTCCCTGAGAAAATCCTTTTCGCCGTGATCCTTAAGGTGTTTCAGATGTGCAATAACTGTGTTATGTCCTTTGCCAACCATCTGTTCCATCACTTTTGTTTCGTTATACGGTTCTGCTTCCCTTTTCTCGATCGAAATTGCTCCTTCAGGACAGTGACCTATACAGGCACCCAGCCCGTCGCACATCAGTTCACTGACAAGCCTTACCTTGCCGTCGATGACCTGAAGGGCTCCCTCGTGGCAATTCGGAACACACAGTCCGCAGCCGTTGCATAGTTCTTCATCAATCTTCAGTATATCTCTTTTCATTACAGTATCCTTATTTGATTATCGCTGCAAAGATCAATTTTCAAAAGGAGGTAAATTGTAACAAATGTTACAAAATCAGGAAAAAATCGACGTATATTTTTTATTGATGTATCTTTATCAATAGAAACAATAAGAATGGCTGCTGACTTATCCATACTGTCGGATTCACCCTTATTCAAAAGTATTTCCGCGGAAGAAATCCTGAAGGTTCTTGAGCGGGTCCCGTACAAGATCAGGAAATTCAAATCTGGTTCCCTTATCGCTCAGACAGGCGACAGGCTGTTGTCTTTCCACCTTATTCTGTCTGGGTCTGTCAAGGGTGAGATGGTTGATTATGCTGGCCGCATCATTAAAATTGAGGATGTTCATGCTCCGCATGCCATTGCGGCGGCTTTCCTGTTCGGCGACAGGAATATCTTCCCGGTTAATGTGGTAACCACCTCCGACACCCGGATCCTGGTCATAGACAAGGATGATTTCCTCAGGCTGCTCGGCAACGATAAAAGGATTTTATCAAACTTCCTCGACATGATGTCGAACCGGTCACAGTTCTTATCCGATAAGATCAAATTTCTGAATTTCAAGACTATAAAGGGTAAACTGGCACAGTTCATCTTACAAAGGACCACTCCTGAGAGGCCTTCCTTCAGGCTGGAAATGACGCAGTCTGACCTGGCAGATTATTTTGGAGTTGCAAGACCGTCAGTCGCACGCGCTGTAGGGGAACTGGAAGACGAAGGCTGCATAGAGGCTTCCGGCAAGCAAATACTTGTCACGGACAGGAAGAGACTGCTGCAGATGACCGATGACTGACTCAGCCAACAGGTTCAGGCGGAAGCAGGATTGAAAAGCATGAACCTTCACCTTCCCTGCTTTCAACGCTGATGGATCCATGGCTGATTTTTACCAGTTCATGGCATAGTTTCAGTCCGAGACCTGTGCCTTTTTCATTTTCTGTTCCCGGTGTACTTTTCATCTCAGCTTCCGAGAACAGCGTTTTCTGCCTGCTCTCAGGGATGCCGATACCATTGTCACATATTTTGATGAGCATCCCGCCATCTTCGTTGGATTTGTCCCTGAGAAGAATGCTTATCCTTCCACCGCGCGGAGTGTATTTCAGTGCATTTGAGAGAAGGTTCCTGATAACGATATCCGCAAGGTCCTTGTCGAGCCAGGCAGTAGAACTGCCCACCTGTGTAAAATTGACCGTGATCTCTTTTTTGTCGGCGCTTTCCTTGAAGATGCTGAGGTTGGTGAGAATGATGTCGGCAATGTTGTAACGTCCGGGAGAGTATTTGATCCTGTCTTCCTGTCCCCTTCCCCATACGAGCATGTTCTCGAGCAGGGATATGACCATCTGTGCATACTGAATGCTCGAATTGGCAAAAGTGTCGTATTTTTCCCTGTATTCTTTCTCCTTGAGCAGGTTCAGCATGTAGAGTATGTTTACAACCGGGCTCCTGAGGTCGTGAGCGATCACCGAGAATATCTTGTTCTTCATCTGGATCGTATCCGACAACTGTTTGTTCTGGGTAGCGATCATCAGGTTTTGCTTGCCGATTTCCTCGTTTCTCATTTTCAGCTCGCTGGTTCTTTCATCCACTATCAGTTCAAGGTTTTTATTCATAAAACCAAGCTCATTGCGGAGCCTTTCGTTTTCCCGGTACGATTTCACCCACCTGAGAAGGAGAAGTGCGGCCTGTATCAGTACGAACGTCACTACGGCATAGCTCATAATGTATGTTCCTGAGCTTTCCGACCTGCCGAGCGATATCCTCACATCGTGAATGCCTGCCAGTGCAAGAAGTATGAAGGCCGCTAAATAGGCGATGTCGATCCCGCTTCCCCTCACAGCTCTTGCAAGACTCTGAACGATAGAGTACAGGACAAGAACCAGCATTACGGGATAGATCAGCAGAGTGGCATAGCTGAATATCCTGACAGGCAGAAAATGTGTGAGTATGTGAACTATTATGATCAGTACGGTTATGAATAAGGTAAAACCTCTGAAATACGGTGAAGGATAGAGCTCGTATGCCACCCAGGTCCATCCGATAATTACCACATACAGCCCCATATATTCGAACCTGACCGTCCATTCCCATGAAAGGTTGATGAAATTGTATATAAGGAAATGAGAAGTGAACATGGGTCCCTCGGATTTATCAGGAAAAAGAAGAAAAAGAAGATGGAAAAACCCAGCAGCAAACTTATCGTTGACCAGTCTGCCGCCCAGCTGTTTGCGAGGGCAGACTGTATCTTATTGAAAGTCCCGATCTTTACAGGGAGCCAGAATCCGCCACGCCGGTGTGAGAAGTTTGACACATTTATTATAATGTCGAGTGTGTCG
>JALONU010000094.1 GCA_025454775.1 Bacteroidales bacterium
GATCTTCTTCTTGAGGGTGTCACCCAAAAGTTCATCGAAGTCACTATGACCGGCTATGAGAAATTTGCCGGTGAAGAATTCGGAAGAACAATTCCGGGCACGTTTACCGATGAGCCCCAGATAAGGTCTTCGGGAGGGATAAGATGGACTCCTGACCTCTTTAATATTTTCATGGCAAAATGGGGATATGACCTGCAGACACAGCTGCCTTCACTATTTGAAGAAGTTGGCGACTGGAAGAGGGTAAGGCATAATTATACACAGACACTTCTGCAGATGTTCATTGACAGGTGGGCCTTACCATGGTATAGTTACTGTGAAGAAAGGAAACTTAAATTCACAGGTCACTACTGGGAGCACGAATGGCCTGCAATGACAGCGTGCGGCGACAATATGGCAATGTACGCATGGCATCAGCAGCCTGCCATCGACATGCTGTTCAACCAGTGGGACGATTCGACCTCACGTGCGCAGTTCGGAAATGTCAGATCGGTCAAGGAACTGGCAAGCGCAGCAAACCAGTCAGGAAGAGCAAGAAAGCTAAGCGAGACCTATGGCGGAGGAGGCTGGGAGCTTACTTTTACCGATATGAAGCGCCTCGGTGACTGGGAATTTGCACTTGGGGTAAACCTGATGAACCAGCATCTGACATATTTCTCGATGGCAGGTTCAAGAAAAAGCGATTACCCTCCCACTTTCGATTACCATCAGCCCTGGTGGGATAACTATAAATATCTAAGCATGCATTATGCAAGGCTCTCTGCTGCACTCTCTGCTGGACTGCAGAAGAACGACATCCTGGTGTTGGAGCCGACAACATCGGCATGGTTGTATGATTCGTATGTAAAAAAGAATCCACAGTATTCCGTTATAGGTCAGTCGTTCCAGAACTTTATTACAAAACTTGAAAAGAGCCAGGCAGAATACGACCTGGGTTCGGAGAATATTATTAAAGACCTGGGTTCCGTGAAAGGAGGAAAGCTGATTGTCGGGAATTGTGAATATTCCAGAGTGGTACTGCCTCCCCTTATGGAGAACCTCGATTTATCAACTTTCAGGCTTTTGAAGAAATTTGTTGCAGGCGGAGGGACTCTCATTGCCTTCTCGAAACCCTCTTTGACAGATGGCGCTCCATCAGCTGAGCTGGTGAAGTTCTTTGCTGAAAACCAGGGCCGGGTCTATTCAGAAAATGAACTCGATTCAGAGGTTATCGGAAAATACTTTTCATCAGAAGGCCTGAAGTTCACAGGATTCGACTATGGAGATGTATACCATCACCGGAGAATACTCAATGACGGCCAGCTGCTTTTCATTGTGAATTCGAGCCTTACTGAACAGGCATCCGGCTCATTCACTGCAAGAGGCGACGCAGCATACGAGCTTAACACCATTAACGGAGCAATCCAGGGGTACATGTGGTCGGACGAGGGCGACAATATTACCGTGGATTTCTCATTGCCTCCTGCAGGCTCCCTGCTCCTTTTCATCCCCTATGTCTATAATGAGAGACATATAACTCCATTCAAACCGAAAGACCTGAAACCTCTTCCCCCCTCTTCATCCCTGAAAATAACAAGGGAGAAAAGCAATATCCTGGCAATTCCATTCTGTGATCTTACACTTGAAGGTGCAACCACTAAGGATATGCATTATTACAGTGCTACCGACAAAGTTTTCAAAGCGCATGGATTTGTGAATGGCAATCCGTGGAACCATGCCGTTCAGTTCAGAACAGGCATAACCGACCGGGACACCTTCGGAATAAATACCGGCTTTACTGCAGAATATCACTTCACGGTAAAAGGCAATTTTGATTTTTCAGACATCACTGCTGCCGTTGAGAGGCCAGCCCTCTGGAGAGTATATGTTAATGGCACAGAAGTAAAGGCTGAAGCCGGAGAATGGATTATCGACAGTGAGACAGGCGTTTACAGGATAGGAAATCTCGTCAGAAAAGGTGATAATGTAATAAGTCTTAAAACGTCACCCATGAGTGTACATGCTGAAATAGAGCCAGTATTCGTCATAGGTGACTTTTCGGTCAGAGATGCGGACAAGGGCTGGCTGATAGAGGCTCCTGTTAATAATTTAACAGCAGGAAGCTGGAAAGAACAGGGAATGCCATTCTATCCGTGGGGAGTGACATATAGTTCGGTTTACAACATTGAGAACCCCCAGGGACATTTTATTCTCAGGCTTGGGGACTGGAAGGGAACTGTTGCTGCTATAACGGTAAATGATATATACAAAGATGTGATCGCATTTCCTCCTTACGAGCTTAACCTGACAGACCGGATCAAGGCTGGTGTCAACAAAATAGATGTAACGGTTATCGGGAGCAACAAGAATCTTCATGGGCCTCACTTCAATAATCCGGCTCCCGGGTTGGTTTCTCCCGGCAATTTCAGAAATGTGAAGTCTTATCCGGCCGGGAAAGATTACCAGCTGCTTGATTACGGTCTCACAAGTGATATCCAGCTTTTAAACGGGAAATAGGTGAAGGAGGAAGGTTTTTCGAATATAATCGATCGTCTCACACAAACGGTTAAATATCAAGATACTATTTTAGACTTATTGCAAAATTCAAATATTTATCTATTTTTGTTCTTCTTTTGAAGAAAACAAGAGACCAGAATACCTGGATTTCATTATCTACAAACCTGATTATAAACTTAATAGCTATTCTATGAGAAAAATTCTGACCCTTATTGCCGGAACTTTTATGGCCGGCACGTTGTTTGCCGGAGGGTTGGTCACCAACACCAACCAGAGTGCCTCATGGGTTCGCATGCCCGCAAGGAATGCATCCCTCGAAACGGATGCTGCGTACTATAACCCTGCAGGTCTGATGGCTCTGGAGAACGGATTCCACTTCTCCCTTTCGAACCAGAGCATTTGGCAGACCAGGACCATCACAAGCACCTATCCGTACCTTAACGACCGTGTTGACGGTGTCCGTACCTATGAGGGTACAGTTACCGCTCCCCTCTTCCCGTCGGTATATGCGGTTTACAAGATGGATAAGTTTGCATTCTCGCTTGGATTCATGCCGATCGGTGGTGGCGGTGGTGCAACATATGAAGACGGTCTGCCTTCATTCGAGGTCAGTCAGTCGGATCTTGTACCGGCCCTCGCAAGAGCTTTTGGTGCTACCGCCTACAGGATGGATGTTTTCTTCGAGGGAAGCTCGACCTTCCTGGGATACCAGGGAGCGATCTCATATAAGGTTGCCGACTGGATCTCAATAGCCGCCGGAGCAAGGTACGTTACTGCCAAGAACACATATTCAGGATATCTCAAAAGCGTCCAGGTTAATACAGCCAGCGGATGGCTTCCTGCAAGTGCTATCATGACGGGCATTGCTGCACAAGCAGAAGCAGGAGGCGACGAACTTCAGCCTTATATTGCAACTGCCGGCAACTATACTGCTGCCCAGCTTGTTGCTCTTGGAATGATGTCTACTACAACCAGAGATGAACTGTACGCAGGACTTACAAGCCTCGGGATTACTAATGTTACAGCTCTTACACTTGCACAGAGCCAGGCAGCATTTTACGGAGCAGAACAGGTATACACCAACAAATCGACCCTGCTGGCCGACCAGACAGCTGAAGCAGAACAGAAGGGTTCAGGTTTTGCACCTTTCTTCAACATCAACATCACACCCACCGAAAACCTGAATATCTCCATCAAGTACGAAATGGCCACGAAGCTCGAGCTGGAAAACAACACAACCACCGACCTCAAAACGGGATTCGTCAATGAAAACCCAAGCCAGCCCATAACCAAATTCCCCGATGGGGCGAAGATCAGGAATGACATGCCTGCCATGCTTGCCCTGGGAGTGCAGTATAAGCTTCCAAAGCTTTCCCTTGCAGCAGGAGCAAATTATTATTTCGACAAGGATGCTGATTATGGTCACACCTTTGATGCAACCCTAAGGAACTCTACCGACTGGCCCGTTGCCTATACAAACGAGGATATTATCGACCAGAACGGGTTGTCGTTTCAGGCTGCAGCCGAGTACAGCATTACCGACAAGATACTTGTAAGTGCCGGCTATGCATGGGCTAACAAGGGTGTGAAAGAGGATTACCAGAGCGACCTTACGTTCGCAAATGCAACCAATACATTAGGATTCGGAGGTGCATACAAAATAAATGACAAGTTCAAGGTTAACCTCGGAGCTGCCTATACCATGTACCAGAAAGATACAAACATCGTGGGACATTTCCTTGGCAATGTTCCGGTTACAAGCTGGGAAACCTATACAAAGGATACCTTTATGGTAGGTGTAGGCCTCGACCTGAATTTCTAGGATTTTTCCAATAATATAAAAGCTGACTCATCCCGGGTCAGCTTTTTTTTTGCGAAATTTGCTTATTCCGTTCTAAATAAAGTCTGAGATGACACGAAAAATCCTGTCCTTCTTCACGATCATTCCAATTCTGGCTGCAGCATGCCAGATAAAAAAGGCACCCGATGAAAAACAAGAATCTGCTGTCACTGTGGTAACGGAGAAGGTTTGCAGAATTCCCGTACCAGGTGAAATATCGCTAAGCGGGAATGTCGAAGGATCAAAGACGGTAAGGCTTGGCTTCCTGGTCGCCGGGAAGATCGATTTCATTTCCGTGAACGAAGGCGAAAGAGTATCAAAGGGACAGCTCCTTTCCAGCCTCGATCCGGCCTCATACAATATCGCAAGGGAGCTGGCTGACATACAGTTAAGCCAGGTTCAGGATGAATACAACCGCCTTAAGATAATGTACGACAGTAATAGTTTGAGCGAGAGTGACTTCTCTAAGATAAACTACGGTCTTCAGCAGGCCAGGGCACAGCAAAAACTTCATTCAAAGAACCTGGCCGATACCAGGCTTTATTCTCCAATCGACGGAATCCTTTTAAGAAAACTGGCTGAAGTCGGAGAGATAACAGGCGTGGGTGTACCCTTATTTGTTGTATCGGATATCAGGAAAATTAAAGTGAACGCATTCATCCCGGAATCAGAGCTGCATAAAATAAGACTGGGACAGAAAGCAACCGTGAATGTGTCATCATTGCCTGAAACATACCAGGGAAGGATCATCGAGGCAGGTGCTGCTGCCGATCCTGCATCAAGGGCTTTTTCGCTAAAGATTGAAGTCGACAATCCCGGAATGCTTATCCGGCCCGGGATGATCGCCGAGGTAAAGATATCCACAGGGACAGAAAATGAGATTCTGGCGGTCCCCGCTTCAGCCATCCGGCACGACCTGAATAGCCGGAGTTATGTTTTCATTGCTGATACTGCCCGGAGCCGTGCATTCAGGATGGATGTCGTTCCCGGTGAAATCATCGACGGAAATATCGGGATCGTTTCCGGGCTGAAGGAAGGAGACATCATCATCACCGGCGGACAGCATAAACTGGTCGACGGATCATCAATAAGCATCGTTAAATAACCTGTCCATGAATATGATCAAAGCTTCGCTGAAGTACAGGCAGGTCACAATACCGGTATTGCTGCTGATGTTCATCCTGGGGTTGAATTCTCTGATCAGCATGCCGCGAAGGGAGGATCCGAAAATCATAATCCCGGGGGGCCTGGTCATTGCCTGGTATCCCGGTGCAAATGCCCTCCAGGTCGAGGAACAGGTAACGGACCGGATAGAAGAATATCTTTTCCATTTCGAAGAGGTTAACAGGGACAAGACTTTTTCGGTGACGTCCGACGGGATGACTGTTGTCCATGTCTGGCTGCAGGATAATGTCAGGCAGCCCGATATTTTCTGGAGCAAGCTCCGGCACCAGCTGCTGGTGGTTAAAGCCATCGATCTCCCAACAGGTGTGAACGGTCCGGTTGTAAACTCCGACTTCGGTGATACGGAGACCATGATCATTGGCCTTTCCGGAAACGAAGTCTCGTACACTGACCTGAAAAAACAGGTAATTAAGCTTGAAGACCGGCTTCGACAGATACCAGCCCTCTCGAAAATAAAAATGATCGGAGACCAGAGGGAACAGATACTGGTCACCTTCAATGCGGTAAGGCTTGCGCAGTACGACATCAGCCTGCAACAGATTGTAAGGATCATGCAGTCGCAGAATCTTATAGATCCTACTGGTGAATTCAGGACAGATGAATTGGGCACACCATTGTACACAAACGGTTATTACGCTAGCATCGAAGACATCAGTAACCAGGTCGTGGGAGCCTCCAAAACCGGCGCAGTCGTCAGACTTCGGGATGTTGCTGACCTGACGAGAGGCTATACCGAGCCAACGAGTACCATTACTGTCGGCGGTGAGAAAGCCGTCCTTGTCGGCATACAGATGCATGAGGGCAGGAATGTTGTTAAAAGCGGCAAAGAGGTTATGAAAATGGTCGATGAGTTCAAAAAACAGCTGCCTGCCGGCATGAACCTGACCACTTTTATAAACCAGCCCGAGATTGTCAGGAAGAACATTTCAAAGTTCCTGAGGGAATTCCTTCTTGCAATCTTGTCGGTAATGCTTGTGGTTTTCCTGCTTCTGCCTCTGCCTATCGCGGCAGTATCAGCCACGGCAATTCCCATGACCATCTCGATAACCTTTGCCCTGATGCATATCTTCGGGATAGAGCTTCACCAGGTTTCCCTGGCCACGCTCATAGCCGTGCTGGGTCTGGTAGTGGACGATGCTATCATCATTGCCGACAATTATGTGGAACTTCTCGACAGGGGTAACGACCGATGGACTGCAGCCTGGCGAAGCGCAACAGACCTTGTGGTTCCTGTGCTCACTGCGACAATAACGATTATTGCCGCCTTCCTTCCGCTGGTTATTCTTACCGGTGCCATTGGCGACTTTATAAGGGCTCTGCCTTTAACAGTTACAATAGCCCTGTCGTCCTCGTTCCTCGTCGCCATGTTCCTCACCCCGATCTTATGTTTTGTGTTCATCAGGAAAGGGCTGCATGGCAGGGAAGAACAGGGGAAACGCCGCAGGTCATCGTTTCTTGACTTAATGCAATCGGCCTACAATAAATCCATAGACTGGTGTCTTGATCACAGGAAAACAACTATTTACGGGAGCCTGGCCACCATACTGCTGGCAGTTTTCCTTCTTAAGTTTGCCGTGAGCCAGAAATTCTTCCCTGAAGCCGAACGCGAACAGTTTACGGTTGAACTTTGGATGCCTACCGGGACAAGCCTCCAAAAAACAGGTGAGGCTGTTAAGCGTATTGAGAATGTCATCAGCAGGGATCCGCGGGTGAAGTCATATGCAACCTTTACCGGCAGAAGCGCTCCGAGGTTCTATTACAACTATTCACCGGAGATGCCGTTCCCGAATTATGCTCAGATACTCATAAACACCGTCAGCAAGAAAGCTACCTGGACATTATATGAAGAATTGAAGGCTAAAGCGGGTTCACTGATTCCGGAAGGACTTCCCCATGTTAAGCTTATGCAGCAGGGCCAGCCATTGCATGCCCATATTGAGATACGTATCGCAGGCGAAGACCTGGAGACACTGAAAAGTACAGGGAATGAGATCATGGAGATCCTCAGGAGGAATCGGGGAAGCGACATGATCAGATCGGATTTCAGGGAGGATATTTACGGAATAGGCATTGATGTGAAGGGTGAAGCATCACGACTTGGATATACAACAGAAAGCATCTCGCAGACGATCTATACAGCTGTTAACGGTTATACCGTTTCCAGGATGGATGAGGGTGATAATCCTGTTGACATAGTTCTGAGGCTTGATGAGAGATACAGGCAGGATGCCGGCGATCTCAGGGACCTTTACCTGCAGTCGCCTGTTACGGGTGCATCTGTTCCATTGAGGCAGATAGCCGGTCTTGTACCTGAGTGGCACGAAGGAAATATAAACCGAAGGAACGGGGTAAGGACACTTACGATACTTTGCGAGACGAAGGAAGGGATCCTGCCTTCAGAACTCCTGAAACAGATAAAGCCTGAGATTGAAGGCCTGAAGCTGCCGGAAGGGTACAGAGTTTACTTTGGGGGTGAGTATGCAAACCAGAAGGAGACGTACAGCTATATGTTTATAGCTTTGATAATAAGCATCGTAGCGATATTCCTGGTACTTCTCTTCCAGTTCAGGAATCTCAAGGAAGTCGGGCTGGTAATGCTGACGATCCCGCTGAGCTTGTTCGGTGCAGTCATGGGATTGATAATCACAGGAAATGATTTCGGATTTACCGCTTTCACGGCTGTGATCTCCCTCTCAGGCATTGTTGTGAGGAATGCAATTATTCTAATCGATCACACCAATGAGCTTCTGACCAAAGGTCTTGACATACCGTCTGCAGCCCGGCAGGCAGGTAAGCGCCGGCTGAGGCCTATTTTTCTGACTGCGATGGCTGCCGCAATAGGGGTACTGCCAATGATACTCTCGGGTTCGTCCCTGTGGAGCCCGCTGGCCAGTGTCATCGCTTTCGGTGTTGTCTGGTCGATGGTCATCTCCACCCTCAGCATACCGGTGCTTTATTCAGCAGCCATAAAGCCAGGGGACAAGAAGGGGATAATTCAAACCATTAAAACAGAAGGCAGTGAGAACTAACACGTTTTACCGGAGCATTGTGCTGGCAGCAGCAATCCTGTTACCCGCCTCAGGTTACCTTATTGCACAGGAGAAAAGGAACCTGAGTCTGGATGATGCCGTAAACCTTGCTCTTGAGAAGAATCATCTCCTTAACATAAAAAAGCTGGCAGTAGAGGAAAAACGCCAGAAGATAAATGAGGACAGGGTAAAATACCTGCCTGTGATAGGTATCGGTGGTACTTACCAGTATAACTCAAATCTCCAGGAGCTTACTATTGAACAGGGCCGGTTCGGGGAGCTTCCTTTTGGCGGTGTGATGATCCCGCTCCCTGCTACCAACGAAGTTTTCAGCCTGGGAAACCATAATGTTTATAATGCAGGTATTACCTTATATCAACCTCTTACACAACTGGGAAAGATCAATGCAGGGGTGAGGTATTCCAGAACCGAGATGGAGATAGCGGCGGCTGAAGAAGCCAGGGCAGCAATTCTGGTCAGGCAGGGCGTTGAGAAGCTTTTTTTCGGGCTGCTCATAGTGCAGAAGCAGATCGAGGAAGCCGGGTACAGGGAAGCAATGGCCGAGTCGAGGCTTCATGATGCCCGGAGCGCCCTTGCCGCAGGAAAGACCATTGAAACAGGAATCTATGGACTGTCCGCCGCACTGGCGGATGAACAGCAGAGCCTGCTGAAGCTGAGGATGCAGTATGATGATTATTCTGCCGACCTGATGCAGCTCACAGGACTCGATCCTTCTGTAACCATTGTTCCTGAGCCTGTTGTTGAAGGAGATTTTGTAAAGAATCACGCAGGTGCAGACACAGCTACAGGAACGGGCACAGCTGAAAATTATGATTTAAAGCTTGCAAAGCTTACCAGCGTAAAAGCTGACAACTCGATAAGAGCCAGCAAATTCAGCTATATGCCCGACCTGGGTATACTTGGAGGCTACACCTATCAGGAAGGGATCGATATTTATCCTAAAAACAACACCTATATAGGTGCTTCGCTGAAATGGAACCTTAACGATGTGCTGTCGAACAGGATGGTCCAGAAGCAGAGGATCCTGTCGAAACAACAGGCTGATGAGAATATCCTGAACATCAGGGAACAGGTTGACAGGGATATTGCAAAAGCCCGGCGGAAGCTCAGGCATTCGGAAGAGCTAATCAGTGTGGCTGGAAAAGTATTGGAATACCGCAGGGAAGACCTGAAGGTACAGTCGGACCGGAGAAGTTCGGGATTAAGCCTGGAATCCGATCTCCTTGCCGCGAAAGCTTCATTGGCAAAAGCCGAATCTGACCTGTACGCGGCACAGCTTAATTACAGGATGGCGTTGTCGGAATTGAAAATACTAACCGGAACTAATTGATTTCGGATTGCGGATTGTCGATTGCGGATTTAAATCCGAAATCCACCTTCCGAAATCCGCAATCAGTATTTGATTCCCTGGTCGTTAAGAAATTTGATATATTCCTGGAGCCTTGGTGCTCCCGAGTTTTTCAGCTTCCTGTACCAGTCGGATGCCTGCCCGGCATTACCCGAGGTTCTTGCAAGTGCTACGATATTGACATACAGAAGTCCTTCAGCGCCTGAATTTTTTGAATCGATGGTTTTCAGGATATCGATAAAGCTGATCATAGCCTTAACGGGGTCGTCGCTTTCAGCCATCCTGAAAGCATCGTTGATATTTCCGTTCAGTTCGTTGTCGAGGGTAATGCCGTAAAAATGGAAGCAGTTATCGGTACAATCTTCCACAAGATCAATCCATTCAGTTCCCTTCTTAAGAGGCGGGAAGGTAAGCGTGAAATCGAGCTTCTCCCCTATTGTCTTGAATTTATGGGTTTCGGGGCAGACAGGGATTCCCTGTGATGATTCGAGCTTCAGTCTGGAACCGTCGGGGTAAATCAGAAAGATATTCCTGTCGGCACAAAAGGTACCTCCTGCCCTGCGGTTTTCGACTGAAAGATAAAAGACCGTAGATTTTTGGGATATCTCTACCTTATTGATTATCAGCGTCTCGTGACTTTTCAGACCGTAGTTGGGCTGGATAAAGGACTGTGCAGGCAAACTTGTAATAGCTGCCGTTGCCAACAGGGAGACCAAGACTTTTTTCATGCTTATCATGATTTCAGGGGATGCAAGTTATCAATTTTCCGCTGAAACAGACTACACCTCCTGAAGTGCTTTATTAACCTGCCTGCTTGAGTTATCCCCAGGCTGACAATGTAATTATTTTGTAACCAAAGCTTAATTGTTCCTTAACCGATAAGAAAAGGGGAGGCTATAGTTTTGCAGGCAGTAAAAAGAGGAAAAAAGTATTTCAAATTAAAATCAAAAACAGAGTTTATGAAAAAAATGTTGTTTCTCATTGCAGCCGCTTCAATGGCAGTGCTCGCGGGGTGCAAGGAAGAGTTTGCTATTCCCGTTGTGACAGCTCCATCCAGCCAGAATGTAGAAGTCGGCAAGGCTGCTGACCTGACCTTCACTTTCACCGCCGACGGTGGTTATAAATCATCAACGCTGGCTGCCACAGGAGGGTCGGCTGTTATCAAGACTGATGCAGAAGCAGGAACAGGATCAGGAAGTGTTGTTGTAACCTTTACTGCAGGTACCAACGTAGGTGCAGGGTCAGTCACCATTACCGTTATGGATAATGAAAGCCAGACACAGACAGCTACAGCTGTACTGAGTATTTATGAAGAAGGAGCACCTCTGGTTACCGCGCCGGCCAATGCAGATGTAATCCAGACAAAAACAGCAGACGTTACCTTTGCATTCACCTCTGAAGGTGGATACAAATCATCAACGCTCACCGCTAATGGAGGAACAGCAGTTGTTAAAACGCAACCTGCTGCTGGTGCGAATTCGGGCAATGTTGTAGTTACTTTCACAGCCGCCAGACAGACAGGTGCAGGTTCGGTTCAGATAACCATGAAGGACAACAACGATAAGACAGGATTAGCCACAGCAGTTCTGAACATTACTGAATGGCCAACAACATCAGTATCCTCAAATATTGCTTCAAACACCACATGGGA
>JALONU010000095.1 GCA_025454775.1 Bacteroidales bacterium
AATGCGGTGGAGGGAAGGAAAATGTAATTATGATCCTGCAGGAGCTTCAGAAGAGGCTTAATTACCTGCCGTCGGAAGCCCTTAAGCATCTTTGCAGGATATCTGAAATAACACCCGGGCAGCTGTCGTCAGTATCAACATTCTATTCTCAGTTCAGGCATCTTCCCGTTGGCAAACATACCATCAGGATATGTTCGGGAACTGCATGCCATGTTAAAGGATCCCAGCTTATAACAGAGTCCTTCCAGAGGGAACTGAAGATTGACGATACCACAAGCACATCTTCCGACATGCTGTTCTCAATAGAGGAAGTTGCCTGTCTGGGCTGCTGTACACTGGCTCCTGTCGTTCAGATCGATGGTAAAACATACGGACATGTAAAACCGACACAAGCCGGAGACATAATCCGGGATTTCCTCTACAGCCATGCAAAAGATGCTGCAACAGGAGGTGACGAAGATAGCGACGGCCATGAGGCTGAAGTGAGGATAGGCCTCGGTTCATGCTGCGTTGCAGGAGGAAGCAGGAATATCCTCGACCGGCTTATCCGGGTGCGTGAGGAATACAATCTTAACATCAAAGTCAAGCCTGTGGGATGTGTGGGAGTATGCAACCAGACTCCCCTCCTGGAGATAGTTACTGCCAATGATGTTCACAACCGTTACACAAACGTGAAGGAGGAACAGGTTGAAGAGATACTGCTCAAGCATCTGACTCCGGGGTCTGTCAACAAGAAGCTGAAATCAACGATCAACGACCTGGCAGACACATTTATCTCCGATGCCAGGCTGGGCAGTCCGGTAAATCTTGCCGTAGCTGAACGTGAGAAATATCTGAATAATTTTCTTCAGTTGCAGGTTCATCTCGCCACTGTCAACAGCGGGATTATCACTCCCGATTCCTGGGATGAATATATTATGCTGGGAGGTTTCAGGGCGTTAAGGAAGGCCTTGTTCATGCTTGATCCTGCCTCGGTAATCGACACGGTTGAAAAGAGCGGATTGAGGGGACGAGGGGGAGCAGGATTCATAACAGGACGAAAGTGGAGGATCCTTGCGGGAGAACGGGGAGCGCCAAAATATGTCATCTGCAACGGTGATGAGGGTGACCCGGGTGCTTTCATGGACAGGATGCTGCTGGAGTCCTTCCCTTTCAGGATCATAGAGGGTATGCTGATCGCAGGCCATGCAACAGGGGCTCGTGAAGGGATCTTCTACATAAGGGCGGAATATCCACTTGCCGTTGCAAGAGTCAGGCATGCTGTAAGTATCTGCTACGAAAAGGGTATGCTCGGAGAGAACATACTGCAATCGGGATTCTCATTTGATATTCGCATTTTTGAAGGTGCGGGAGCTTTTGTTTGCGGGGAGGAGACAGCTTTGATAGCCTCCCTTGAAGGCAGGAGAGGCACTCCGCATCTGCGTCCTCCCTACCCTGCCGTCAAAGGCTACAGGGGTAAGCCCACACTGGTAAATAATGTCGAGACACTTGCGCTTGTGCCATGGATACTCGATAACGGTGATGAAGCTTTCAACTGCATAGGAACACAACAGAGCAAGGGAACAAAGGTATTTGCACTGGCAGGAAAAGTTGCCAGGGGCGGCCTTATAGAGGTACCCATGGGTATTACTATCAGGGAGATCGTCATGAAGATCGGCGAAGGGGTCGGTGAAGGCAGAAAATTCAAAGCCGTGCAGATAGGCGGGCCTTCAGGAGGCTGCATCCCTGAAAGCATGTCGGACACCCCTGTCGATTATGAGGCTCTGACTGCTATGGGAGCCATGATGGGATCCGGCGGAATGGTTGTTCTCGATGACACCGACTGCATGGTTGACATTGCTAAATACTTTCTCACCTTCACCCACAAGCAGTCGTGCGGCAAGTGTACCTTCTGCCGCATAGGCACAAAGCATATGCTCGATATACTAACAAAGCTGAGTGAGGGAAAAGCTGTCCTCTCCGACCTCGATGAGCTGGAAAGGCTATGTATTTCGGTCAGAAACGGAAGTCTTTGCGGACTTGGCAAGACTGCGCCAAATCCTGTTCTCACGGGCCTTCGGTACTTCAGGGAGGAATATGAGGCTCATATTAGCGGTTATTGTCCTGCAAAGAAATGCAGGGAACTGATAAAATATGTAATTAACGACAAGTGTACGGGCTGTACGAAATGCTTCCAGGAATGCCCTGTTTCGGCCATCGGGTTCAGGCCTTACGAGAAGCATGAGATAGACCTGGCCCTCTGCACCAAGTGTGACAACTGCAGGGTTGTATGCCCTGAAGATGCAGTTGAAATAGTCAATATTAATGATAAGGCTTAAAGTCGACAATATCGATACCGCTGTTGAGGAGGGCCAGACCATCCTTGATGCTGCAATGAAGGCAGGGATCAGCATACCCACACTTTGTCATATGGATGGTGTTGAGCACTATTCTTCATGCATGGTCTGTATGGTCAGAGACAGGAATAAGGATGCCTATATACCTTCATGTACAGCCCTTGCACAGGAGGGAATGGATGTTGATGCTTCGGGGGCAGACGTACTGGAGCTGAGGAAGAAAGCACTTGAACTGCTTTTCTCCGAACACAGGGCTGAGTGCGAAGCCCCGTGCAGGGTGGTTTGCCCGGCCGGATATAATATTCCCTTGATGAACAGGCTGCTTGCTGCCGGCAAATTCAGGGAAGCAACGGAACTGGTAATATCGGAACTTGACTCACCGGAGATCAGATGCCTTACCTGCCCGGGATATTGTGAGAATGCATGCCGGAGAAAAAAAGTTGACAAGCCGATTTCAATCCGGAAAATGAAGATTCTCATTTCTGAGAATCTCGACAGCTTTGGAGCCTATGATCATGAGATACCCCTGAGCGAATATATAGATCCCAGGAAACGCTTCTCGTCGCGTATCGGCAAGCTGAGTGATGACGAACTCAGGCAATGGCTTAAAGAGTGTGTCAGGGAAGGGAGACGTTTTGATTCATTTGAGGATTTTGGATCAGCCGGAGAAGAAGCCATGAGCTGCATGCACTGCGATTGCAGGGCTGCTGAAGACTGCCGGCTGAGGGAACTTGCACAGGCGACAGGCCTGAAAGATAAGGGGAGCAAGGTGGTCAACGCCACGATAACGAAAAAGATCAATAAAAATACCGGCCTGATTTTTGAGAATGCAAAATGTATAAAATGCGGGCTTTGTGTAAGGGTGTGTGAGGACAGCATAGACGAACCTGCCTTGTGTTTCATTCACCGCGGATTTGTTTCAATAATATCGGAACCGCTCACGGAGGAATTTGACAATATTTTGAAAACGCAAACTGATAAAGTTATAAGCGTATGCCCCACAGGCGCACTGGCAAAGTTCAATACAAATGAGTAAATGAAATATTTGGTTACCATATCATTCCTTATGCTGTACGCCTGGTCGTCGCTGGCCCAGGTCACTGACGAGAACTGGCCTGTGTTCAGGGGAAGGTATGACCTTTCGGGAAGTATCAGGAGCGACCTTCCGGAATCCCCGGCACTGATGTGGAACCTGGCAACGGGATCAAGGACAAAATCATCACCTGTCATAAGCGATGATGTAATCTATTTCGGTACCGACAAGGGGACTCTCTATGCAGCAGCGACTGATGGTAAGATTAAATGGAGTTATGAAACAGGCAGTGCCATAGAAGCCCCTCCCCTGGTTTTCGGCGATATCGTATATGCTGGTTCCTCAGATGGTTCGATGCGGGCGGTCAATAAGTTGACCGGCAAGCTCCAATGGACCTATAATACAGATAATCAGATAGTCGGGTCAGCAAATGTCTGGACGGCAGGTAAACTTTCCGGGATTATCTTCGGCAGCTACGATTACTATCTTCACTGCGTGGATCCACTGACCGGGAAAGCTTTGTGGAAACTTGAGACAATGAACTACGTCAATGGTACGCCTGCTGTTTCGAATAACAGGATCCTTTTCGGAGGATGTGACGGAATAATGAGGGTGGTGGATCCAAGGTCAGGGGCCGAAAGAGATACATTCAACATCGGAGTTTATATTGCTGCTTCACCGGCTGTGGTAAATGACAAGGCGTTTTTCGGAGACTACGACGGGTGGTTTTATTGCCTCGACATCATCCAGAGAAAGCTGCTCTGGAGGATCGCCCCCGGGGAAACAAGCGGATCAATACTGGGCATACCTGCATCAGCAGGGAATTACGTTGTTATCGGAAACGAGGATAAGAATCTCTATTGCTACAATACACAGGACGGCCGGAATTTGTGGAAATTCAGGACGAACGGGCGTGTGGTTGGATCTGCAGTGGTCACACCTTCTAAAGTATTGGCGGGAAGCATGGACGGATATGTTTACCTGCTGGGGCTGACAAGCGGGAAGAAACTGTGGAGTTTCAATACCGGTGCACCTGTGAGCAGCTCTCCTGCAGTTAGCAAGGGCAGGTTTTATATTCTTACCGAGGAAGGACGACTGCTTGCTTTCGGAACGAAATGATTATAATATGAAGATTGCATATCTGATCACAGGCTCAGGAGGATCATTTTATTGCGGGAACTGTTACCGCGACATGCTCTATGTGAGAGCGATAAGAAAGGTACCCGGTATTACGGCCAGGGCAGTTCCACTGTACCTTCCTCCCGACAGATCAGCTTCGGGAGGCGGCTTCGAAAAGGAAGTTTTCTTCGGGGCAATTTCGATGTTCCTGCGGGAGAAAGTAAAGATCTTCCGGAACATGCCGGCGTTCATGGATAAAATAGTAGATGCCATGCCCCTGCTCCGCCTTGCAGCTACCCAGGCAGGAGCCACCAGGACGGAGGGTTTTGAAGATCTTACCATCAGCATGATAGAGGGCGACAATGCATTCCGCAAACATGAGGTCGACAGGCTTGTGAGATTTCTGACCAGCGATGGTAAACCTGATATAATCCATCTTTCAAATGCACTGATACTGGGACTGGCACGCCAGCTGAAGCAGAGGATGGATATTAAAGTGGTCTGTTCACTGCTTAACGAGGATGACTGGATTGACGACATGACCGAACCATACAGGAGCAATGCATGGAAAATGATTGCAAAGGAAGCCGTGTATGTCGACAGGTTCATAACTCCAAGCAGCTACAGCAAAGAGCTTTTTAAAAGGAAGACCGGACTCGACGGCAATAATATAACAATTGTCCCCCTGGGATTTGACCCGGAAAACAACAGCCGGGAAAGGGCTGAAAAAGACAGTCCGGCACTCGGATATTTCTGCCGTGTGAATTCACACAATGGGTTTGACAAGCTTGTTGATGCCTTTATTGAAATACGGGTTAAGAACCTCGTACCGGGTCTTACACTCAATGTCTGCGGAGGATATACAGGCGACGACAAGCCCTTCCTGTCAGAGCAGATACGGAAAATAAAGTCGAGTGGTTTTAAATCCGCTGTGAGAATCTTTCCGGAATTTATCGGAGATAAGAAGCAGGAGTTCTTCAGGAACGTAGATGTGATCAGCGTACCTGTCCGGAAGTACGACGGATACGGCTTATATCTTCTCGAAGCCAATGGCGCAGGAATACCGGTCGTTCAGCCTGGCACAGGAGCATTTCCCGAGATACTTGAAACTACTGAAGGAGGAATCATTTACTCCCCTGACAGGCATAATCCGCTTGTAGGTGCACTGGTCAATATCCTCAATGACAAGGACAAGCAGAAGGAACTCGGTGAAAGGGGAAAAATGAATGTCAGGGAGAAGCTCTCGCTCAAAAAGATGTCGCAGAGTCTTTCAGAAGTCTATACAAGCTTGTAAATCGGGGAAAATATGCTAAGGCTGGAAAATATTACAAAGTCCTATCCTCAGCGAGGCATGGTGCTGAGCGAACTCAACCTGATGATGGGAGAAGGCGACTCGATAGCGATTACAGGGCCGTCGGGTTCAGGTAAAACAACCCTTATGAACATCATCGGTGCACTCGACAGGCCTGATTCCGGGGATGTGCTATTCAGGGATAGTTCTATCCTTCAGATGAGTCCTGATGAGTCGGCAAGGTACAGGAACAGGAACATCGGATTCGTATTCCAGGATCATCTGCTGCTGCCTCACCTTACGGTAAGTGAGAACATACTCCTGCCCGCTTCTGCTTTTAACATCACCACGGAAGAATACCATGAAAAAATGTCCTATGCCGGAATGCTGATGGAAAAGACCGGCATCAGCGACCTCAGGGATAAGTACCCTTATAACATATCAGGAGGCGAGGCTCAGAGGGTTACTCTCGTGAGAGCGCTGATTAACAAGCCGTCAATGCTGCTGGCCGATGAGCCGACAGGTTCGCTCGATTCAAGGAATGCCGGCATACTTGGCAGCCTTCTCGCTGAAATAAACAATGAGCTCGGGATATCGCTGATCGTTGTAACTCACTCCGGCAGCCTTGCATCAAAAATGAGGGTCAGATACACTCTAGAGGAAGGCAGGCTGATCAGATAATATGAAACTGAAACCTTTCATAATTGCCCTGAAGTCCCTCTCCTTTCACCTGAGAGATTCCTTATACCAGGCAGCAATTGTAACTGTCCTGACGGCAATAATCTGCGGATCACTTCTTACAGGTCATTCGGTTCGCGTCAGCCTCAGAAGAAACCTGGAGGAAAAAACAGGCAGCGCTGATCTGCTTATAAGTTCAGGACTCCGCTACTTCAATGCTTCCCTTGCCGGCAATCTCACCGGGAAATCCAGCCTGAGAGCTGCTGCTTTAACCGAGACCGGGGGCTACTGTACAAATTATAACAACGGAGAAACTGCGCTGGATATAAAGATATATGGTGTGGAATCTTCCTTTTTTACTTTTCATGGCTTGCAGATCAGCGGCCTCGACAAGGGTTCCGTATTGGTGAACGAGAACCTTGCAAGGAAGATCAACCTGAATCAGGGAGATGAAATTATTCTGGGTTTCAGCGGAATAGATCCCCTTCCTTCAAATGCCCCGTTTGCCCCTGGTGAAAATGACAAAGGTTCAGGTGTATTCCGGATAACCGGTATAATAAGGGGCAGTGAAGGCGGTAATTTCTCACTGGGATCAAGCCAGTCGCAACCCTATAATGTTTTCATCAATCCCGCTGATCTTGAGACTGATGGTGCATTGCATGCAAGGGCCAACAGGATACTGGTAGAGGATGATGTACACAGTACCGGCTCACAGGTAAATGACTATTTAAAGCAGATCCTCATTCCGGAAGACATAGGTTTATCTGTAAGGGTATCAGAAAGAACAGGAGAAGCGGAATTAATCTCCGACAGGATCTTCATCGACAGTGCAATTGTCAGGGCTGTAACGGACATTGTCCCCGGGTCGGCACCCGTAATGACATACCTGGCTAATTCATTTGACATAAACGGGAAGAGCACGCCCTATTCATTCATCAGTGCGCTCTCCGAAGCTATGCCGGACGATATTGAAGATGATGAAATAATCATCTCCTCATGGCTTGCTGAGGATCTTGACGCAGGACCGGGAGATACTCTCCGTCTTACCTGGTTTGATCCGGGCGGGGGAAAAAGCCTGAAGGAGAGCGGAGCAGCCTTCAGGATAAGGCAGGTTGCCGGTGCTGACTTCAGATACCTGGACCCGTCACTGATGCCTGAATTTCCGGGTATATCAGGCAGTACGACATGCAGCTCCTGGGATGCGGGAGTTCCTCTCGATATGAAGAGGATCAGGAAAAAGGATGAAGACTACTGGACAGATTACAAGGGCACCCCAAAGGCATTTATAAGCTACAGATCGGGTTTAAAGCTCTGGGGGAATAATTTTGGTCCGGCTACGGCAATCCGGTTCAGTACAGGTGATCAGGAAACGATCATAGAGAAGCTTGCCGGGAATATTGATCCCTCGGTTGCAGGATTTTCGGTTACGGATCTCCGGGTCAGGAACAAAAATGCATACTCAAGGGGTGTCGACTTTGGGATGCTGTTCATCGGTCTCAGCTTTTTCATCCTGCTGTCGTGCGTTGTTCTTCTGTCGATGGCACTGAAACTCTTCCTTGATTCAAGGAAAGGTGAGATCAGGACGTATTATTCAATCGGGTTCAACAACGCAAAGATCAAAAGGCTTTTAATATATGAGACCCTTTTAACGGCGATTGCGGGGGCCATTGCCGGATCAGTGCTCGGGTATCTTGTTAATTATCTGATCGTTAATGCCTTGAACAGCGTCTGGATAGGAGCTGTTCAGACAGACACCCTGGCTCCTGCGTTCAGTGTTCTTCCTGTTGCGTCCGCATTTTCAGCGGCGGTCATCATTGCCATACTCGTAGTTTTAATAAGGCTGAGATATTTTCTGAAAGATCTTTCGCACGGCAGCAGGGAGATATTCAGGAACGCACCTGCATGGCTCAGTCTGAAAATACTTCCTTTGGTTTTTCTTCCTGCTCTGGCCTTGCTTCTGCTGTCTGCCTTGTTCAGGGACAGCTCGACCGCCCTGGCTTTTTCAGGCGGCATCCTGCTATTTGCGGGGATGCTGCCAGCTGCCTACCTGAGCTTCGCGGCAAGAAGCAAAAAGCCCGGAAACCAATCCGGAATATACTACAGCCGTTATCCCCTTAAGGCAATTACGCCAATTATTTTCCTTGCTGCCGGAATCTTCGCGGTAGTTATTACAGGTGCCAACCGCCAGGTCATTACCGGTAAGATGCTTCTTCGTTCAGGCGGGACAGGCGGATTTCTTCTGTGGGCAGAAACGGCTTTGCCTGTAGGGCAGGACCTGAACAGCAACAGGGGAAAAGCAGAATTCGGACTTGAAGTCGAGGATCTGAAAGATATTACGTTTGTTCAGGCCAGAAAATTAAGCGGTGATGATGCAAGCTGCCTGAACATTGCGTATGTGGCTGCTCCTCCTGTGCTCGGAATAGACCCTGCGACCATTGCTGAGAGGGGTTCTTTTTCCTTTGCAACAAGTCTCAGGAATGCAAAGGCAACAAATCCATGGAGCCTGCTTAATGAGAATCCTGATGAAAATGTAATATATGGTATCGCTGACCAGACAGTGTTGCAATGGGGGCTGAAGAAAAAAACCGGCGATACCCTGAAGTATGTTTCGGAAAATGGTCAGCTGCTGAACATTGTGATCTGCGGGGGACTGAAATCCTCAGTTTTCCAGGGGCATCTGCTTATCGGGAAGCAGGCATTCGAAAAGCATTTTCCTTCGGTTGAGGGAAATTCAGTCTTCCTCGTTGATGGCAACAGGGATATGGCAGACCTGTATCGGGAGACTCTTACGGACAGGTTTGCCGGTTATGGTATTTCAGTTGAACCTGCCTATGAAAAGCTTGCATCATTCTTCAGTGTGACGAATACATACCTTGAAGTATTCATGATGATGGGAATATTCGGCATGATCCTGGGCGTGGCAGGGCTTGGTTTCATGCTGTTAAGGAATTTCAACTCCAGGAAACGTGAATTTGCATTCATGATTGCTTCAGGATATACGGTGAAACGTATCAGGAAACTGTTACTCAGGGATCATATACTGATATTGCTGTGGGGAGTGCTGACAGGCACAGTTTCTGCTGCAGCCTCAACATGGCCATCTGTAGCAGGAGGCTCCAGCATTTCATGGGGCATGTTCATAGCGATGCTCTTCCTGATCTCCCTGACAGGATACATCGTTCTGCATGTGTCTGTAAACAGTATCGACCGGAAGGATCTTATATCGAGACTGAGAGCGGATTGAATTACTTTTTCCCGACTGCAATCAGGTAGTTCTGTGTACGGATGAACATCATTCCATCACTTATGGCCGGTGAGGTCATACAGATATCATTCAAGGGTATTTCAGCTTCAAGACTGAAAGTATCCCCGTCCTTTATTATGAACAGGGTTCCCTCCTCCCCCGGAATATAGATCTTTCCGTCGGATGCAACAGGCGATCCTATAAAGCTGGCTGATTTCCCGATTTTTGCATTGTAGATCTCCTTTCCGGTAAGTGGATCGAGACAATTAATTACGCCGTTCCAGTTAACGTTATAAAGCCTGTCGCGGTATAGCAGCAATGTATGCATATATGATCCTCCCCTGGGGAGATACCATTTGACGAATTCATTGAAGGTTTCTCCTTCCTTAAGTGTGATATCGCCCTTTGCATCAGTTTTAACTGCCATTATCGGTGAGAATTTGCCGTGTGCGCTGTTGAAATAAACAAGGTCTTTCCCGATAACCGGCGTAGGTATCTGGATATCACCTCCTCCCGACATCCTCCAGACCTCCCTGCCGGTTTCAAATTCATAGGCTCCGCGATGCTTGAAGCCGTTCACGACGACATATTTCTTACCCTGGAAAGTGTAGATATTCGGGGTGCACCAGCCCGGGATCTCATCCCTTTCCGTCCTCCACAGCTCCTTTCCGGTGGCCGCATCAAGAGCGGTAAGGAATGAGTTCTCAAGCACATCGCACTGCACTATAACCTTGCCGTCGTGGATTATCGGTGAGCTGGCAAACTCCCACTCTGCGTTTTTCATGACAGTCCAGATCGATTTCAGAACACCAAAGCTCTTCTGCCATTTGAGGTTGCCATTCAGGTCATAACAATAGAGGCCTTCTGAACCGAAGAACGCCACCACATGATTTCCGTCGGTCGCTACGGTTGTATTTGCATGGGTAGACTTAGGATGCCTTTTAATACTCGGAATCCCCTTGTATGAAGTTCTTTCCCAGATGATAGTTCCGGTATTTTTATCGATACAATATACTTTCCATTCATGAACCGAGGTGTCATTTACCGGACTGACATCTCCATACAGGCCGGGCTTGAACCCGGCTTTATCCTTTTCGCTTATGGCGGTGGTGAGGAAGATCCTGTCGCCCCATACGACCGGGCTTGAGATTCCGAGTCCCGGGATCCTGATCTTCCATTTAACGTTTATCATCTTCTCAACATCAAATGTTGATGGCAGCCCGGCATTGTCGAGCACTCCTGAGGCTAAATATCCCCTGTACTGTGGCCATTGCCTTTCAGGAGACAGTTGACCCGATATGGTTGACAGGCTGAAGAGCAGCAAAAATGATATTAGCAGCAAAGATCTGGTTGTCATGATTATACGTTTGAAGTTATGCATTTTCAGAAGCCTTTCAGAAACTGAAATTATATCCTATGTTCATTATATGCTCATTTGAGGGAGACGAATTATTCTCTCTCTGGAAAATATAAATCAGGTCAACAGCGTGCTTTTTGGAGATTTTATATTCTGCGCCAGCTCCAAAACGGTTTTTGGAGATGAACCTTTCAGGCTCCTTATTCATAGGAATGAATGATTCCGCCATGATATACGGATTTATGGGGAAGCTCTTTGTACGGTAAGTTACCTTAAGTCTTAGCCTCGAGGTGAGGTCAGGATATTTATCTTCGACCTCTTCGAGGTACGTTCTTACCCGTGTCTGGAATCTGTATCTGCCATGAAATGTGAAGCTGCCGGCATCAAGGCTGTATCTAATGTCGAAAAAGAATTCATGCTCGTAATGATATCTGTCATCGTCTTCCAGTG
>JALONU010000096.1 GCA_025454775.1 Bacteroidales bacterium
TTATTGATTGCCATGATCTCCTTTTCGGATAACTTCATGATCTTCTTTAGCTCATCGATGCTTGTTATTGCATTTCTAAGCTGCCATTTCCAGTCATTCCAGGAATCGATGCTTGTCAGGGGGAAGTAGCGGTTTATGAACTCCGAACTCCGGTTGCTAACTGACTCTTTGGGGATTACGTTCTGCGAAAAAATCGTGGTTTTCGCGCCAGGCTCTTCATCAGAAGAGCAACCCACGAGGCGGCTCTCACCGTGGAGTGCCGTTGCCTCATTATTGTTAGCATTCATAGCGGGCGATGAAAAAATTCATCGTTTCTTTTTAAGATTAACAGGTTTTAAATTATTACTACGTTTAAAATATTTGCTGCGAAAATATGTATTCTGATAATACATTGTATCATTTGAGTATCAGAAATATTAACATGATTCGTAAATTATCAACACGCATTTTTTTATTTTGTTTTTTTTGAATGATGAATAAGCAATAATGATGCCATATTGAAAACTTTCATTCAATGGGATTACGGACATTTGCGCAAACATAATTTTTATCATAAAAGGATTATGATAATTTTACCGGACTGAAAAAAGATGATCGCAGGAAGAAAATATTTCCGTGTTGAAAATATGAGATCATTTCTGAATGACCTTAAGGAAGCTGTTGCCGGAACGGAGCAGGATTTCACTGAAGGAAAGCTCAGCCGTGCAATATTTCTTCTCTCGGTTCCGGCTGTTCTCGAAATGATAATGGAATCAATATTCGTGATCGTCGATATCTGGTTCGTTTCAAAACTGGGAGCAAATGCAGTCGCCACCGTCGGCCTCACTGAATCGCTGATAACTCTTGTCTATGCTGTCTCGCTTGGTCTTGCCACCGCAACAACCTCACTAGTCTCACGACGCATAGGGGAGAAGAACAGAACACTTGCATCGCGCACTGCCTTCCAGGCAATTGTAACCGGTATAATTGTATCATTGCTGATCGCTGTTCCCGGAGGTATCCTTTCAGCTGAACTTCTCGACCTCATGGGAGCCGACGATGAGATTGTGAAAGAAATGTCGGGTTATGCAACGCTGATGATCTCCGGCAATGTCGTCATCATGCTGCTGTTCATCATCAATGCAGTATTCAGAAGCGCAGGCGATGCTGCAGTTGCAATGAGGGTTCTCTGGATCGGCAACATTATCAACATCATTATCGATCCTCTCCTTATCTTCGGCATAGGCCCTTTCCCTGAAATGGGTATCGAGGGTGCTGCAGCAGCCACACTAATGGGAAGAGGCACTGCAGTAGCTTACCAGTTCTGGCTACTGTTCTTCGGTAAAAAACGTATACAGATCTCACTTAAAGATATCGGGATAGATTTCAGGATAATTGCCAAGATCATCAGACTCTCTCTTGGGAGCATCGGGCAGAACCTCATCGGAACACTCAGCTGGATAGCACTGGTGAGGATAATATCTGTATTCGGCAGCTCGATTGTTGCAGGTTACACAATCGCTGTCAGGATAGTCAGCTTCAGCCTGCTGCCATCGTGGGGAATAGCCAACGCCGCTTCAACACTGGTTGGGCAGAACCTCGGGGCAAAGAAACCCGATCGTGCAGAACGATCGGTGATGATAACCGGTTGGGCAAACATGATACTCCTGGGACTGATCGGGATTGTCTACATAATCTTCCCTGCCACCTTCATAAGGATGTTCATTGACGATCCTCCGGTGATCGCATCCGGCACCGAATGCCTCAGGATCGTCAGCATCGGATTCATTTCATACGGATTCGGAATGGTGATGGCCAACTCATTCAACGGAGCAGGCGATACAATTACACCTCTGAAGATAAACATCTTTGCATACTGGATGGTGGAGATCCCTCTTGCATGGATACTTGCCATTGAAGCCGGGATGAATGAGAACGGGGTTTTCTGGGCGATCGTCATCGCCGAAACAATAATGACCATTACCGCTTACCTGATCTTCCGCCGCGGTAAATGGAAGCTGAAGGAAGTGTAATAGTTACTGGTTGCTGGTGTCCTGGAGGAGTACTGTCATTGCGAGGCCCCTCGCATGAGGCGAGAGGACGAAGCAATCCTTCTAGTCTGTCCCAATCCTCCTCAGTCTCTTTACCTCGCTCCGTTCCTTTTTTTTCTTCAGTCTCTTTTCGTCTGAAGCTCTGGTTGGTACTGTCTTTTTCCTTTTTCGTTTTATGGTAAGTGCACCTGCAAGAATCTTACAGAATCTTTCTTGCGCTGCCTTCTTATTCAGCAGCTGTGTCCGTTCCGACTGTGAAATGATTAACAATTCGCCTTCAGAATTGATCCTGTTCCTGAGCACCGACTTTATCCTGGATTTTTCTCCATCAGTCAGCGATCCCGATCCATCAACATTGAATCTCAGCTCCACCTTCGTATTCACCTTATTCACATTCTGGCCGCCCGGTCCGCCCGACCGGGCACTTGTGAATTTTAACTCATGCGGATCAATCCTTTTATTTATTTCGTCGGGAGTCATATACCTTTATATATATGTCAGACAAAGAACAATGCAACCCCGCAGACGCTGACCACCGATCCTATCATCTCGGGAAGGGTGACTTTCTGCCTGTACAAGAAATACGCTGGGATCAGTATGAATATAGGTGTAAGTGCCATGATGGTGGAAGCTATTCCTGTCTTGGCAAACTTTACGGAGATAAGTGAGAATGACACACCGAGGAAAGGTCCGAAAAACGCTCCCAGGGAAAGGGATCTCATACCGTAGGTGTCCCTGAGTGCACTTCTGATGTTTCCCCATCTTTTCATCACAGTGACCAGCAGGGCAAATCCTGCGATTCCTGCAATCACCCTTATCTGTGTTCCGGCAAAAGGATCATAATCCTTCAGCCCGACCTTGCTGAGTACAAGTCCAAGAGCCTGACCGACGGCTCCGCCTAATGCATACAGGATCCCTGCGGGAGAAAGCTTGAGAGTGATTTTATCACCGTTCTCATTCCGTGTAAAAACAGCAAGAGCAATGCCGGCGAGAGTGAGTGTTATTCCCGCCAGATTCAGCAGCGTCAGCTTCTCGCTAAGGATTATCCACCCGAAGAATGCCGTGATGGGAGGGACGAGCGTCATCACCAGCATGGCAAATCTCGAACCTATTATGGTAAAGGATTTGAAGAGCAGCAGGTCGCCGAAGACAAAACCCACAAGCCCCGACAATCCCAGCCACAGCCAATTGTCACTCCCTGCATCGAGGGGTAAGATCATCTTCCTCCTGATAAGGGTCATGACGCTAAGAAAGATCAGGCCTATTATGAGTCGCAGGAGGTTTACCTGTAATGATCCTACACGTCTGCTGGCCGACTCAAATGCGATGGCGCTAACTGTCCAGAAAACTGCAACAAGAAGGGCTGAGAACTCCCCCAGATGATTATCGATGAATTCCATCTGTCCTATTCGGAGATCTCGAAGACATAGTCGCCGGAACCTCTGATCAACATAGCGCTTTTCACACCGTCAGCTGCAAGTATAAATGCACCCTCACCCTCCCTGACAGGCAATCCGTTCTCCGTTACTTTCGAAACATTATCAGCAGGAAGCTTTATTGTTGCCTTCGTGTTTGCAGGTATCTTAACCGTAAATGCAAGTTTGCCGTTCTTTCTTTCCCAGCCCGAGGAGATTGTCCCGTACAGGCTTTCATAGGATGCTTTTGAGAAACTGAGTTTCTTAGAAGGTACAGGCTGTATGAGTATCTCCCTGTAACCCGGAGCCAAGGCTTCGATCCCGGCTGATACACGGTACATCCAGTCGCCAATAGCACCATAGGCATAGTGGTTGAATGAGTTCATGCCTGCATCCTGGAAAGTGCTGTCGGTCTTCTGCCCGTCCCATCTTTCCCAAATCGTTGTGGCTCCCATCTTCACAGGGTATATCCATGATGGATATGTCTCCTGCAGCAGCAGGTCATAAGCCACATCTGAATGTCCTTCTGCCGACAGAACATGATTAAGGTATATAGTACCGAGGAATCCGGTGGAAAGATGATTCCCCCTGCCTTTAATATCCGCGACAAGGAATTCAGCGGCAGCTTTCCTGAGGTTGTCAGGAAGAAGATTGAACTTCAGTGCGAGAACATAGGATGTCTGTGAACATGTACCGACCCTTCCTGCCGGAGTGACATACTCCCTGATAAATACTTCCTTTATCTTTTTAAAGAGATCTGTATAGAATTTTTCATCTTCAGTTTTGCCCAGCACCTTAGCCGCTTCGGCAAGGAGGCTTGCTGAGTATGCATAGTAGGCCGTTGCAATGAAATCACGTTCCGTGAATCCGTCTGCTGCCGTATGTGAATTCACCGGCGGATGATAAAAAAGCCAGTCGCCGTATTTGCTGCCGCCTTTCCATTGCTGAGAATCCCCTGCCTTTCCCCTGATGTATTCCACCCATTTTTTCATACTCGGATACTGGGTCTCAAGCAGCCGCCTGTCGCCATATACCGTATACATTGTCCACGGAACAATAACCCCCACATCGCCCCAGCCTGCAGAGGGAGCAGCTGATGTGGCATCCTGGCGGTTCAGCACATCGGGTATCACATCAGGTATTTCTCCTCCCTGTTTCTGGTCGAGAGCAACATCTTTAAGCCACTTTGTAAAAAATGAAGTGACATCGAAATTGAATGCGGCAGTCCTGCAGAATGCCTGGGCATCGCCTGTCCATCCGAGCCTCTCATCCCTCTGCGGGCAGTCTGTCGGTACATCCACGAAATTGCCTTTCTGTCCCCAGCGTATATTATGCTGCAGTTGGTTAAGCATCTTGTTTGAGCTCTCCCAGGTTCCGGTGGGTTTCATGTCGGAATGAACAACAATGCCCATGATATTTGCCGGCGTAAGTGTCCCCGGGAAGCCTGTCACTTCGAGGTACCTGAATCCCATGAATGTAAACCTTGGTTCATAAACTTCTTCACCTGTTCCTGCGAGAGTGTAATTCAATTCGCATTTTGCACTGCGCAGGTTAGCAGTGTAAAACTCTCCGTATTTATCGAGAAACTCGGCATGACGGATCTTCACTGTTGTTCCCCTGGGACCGGTGACTGTGAGCCGCACCCAGCCGACCATGTTCTGTCCCATATCAACGAGCAGGCTTCCTTTGGGAGACCTGAAGACCTTCACCGGTCTGATCTCCTCGATCTTCCTGATGGGAGCACCTTCAGAAGCAACCAGGTTGAATTTATATTCTGCTGTGTTCACAATCTGCCATCCTTTTTCATCGAATCCGGGCAGGTTCCATCCTGTCAGCTTCCTGGTGGCATCATATGTTTCCCCGTTATATACATCGCTCATTCGTATTGCCCCGTTGTTGTTGCATTTCCATGTTCCGTCCGTAATAATCAGCGATTCCGTACCGTCAGAATATTTTATCCTCAGCTGCATTAAAAGCCCAAGCTTCTTTCCATATATGGCCCAATTGCTGCCCCAGCCGAGGGTTGATCGGAACCATCCGTCGCCCAGCACTGCACCGACAGCATTTTTACCTTTTACTACCTGGCCGGTAACATCGTAAACCTGGTACTGAAGCCTCTTTCCGTACGATGTCCATCCGGGAGTAAGCACTTCGTCACCGACTTTTTTACCGTTTATATGAAGCTCATACCATCCGTGAGAGGTTACATAAACGACAGCCTTTGTTATGTTCTTTTCGACGGAGAACTCCTTTCTGAAGTGAGGGGAAGGTGAGTAGCGGTTGGTATCGCCGGGCATCTCTATCCATTTTGCCTTCCAGTCCGGCTGCGTCATAAGACCTGTCTCCCAGTATGCAGTTTCACTCCATTTTGACTGACGGTTTTTATTGTCCCATGTCCTGACCTGCCAATAATATCTTTCACCTGATTTAAGCGCAGAACCATTGTACGGAACATGAATGGATTCCGGAGAATTTACTTTTCCGGATGTCCATACGGTATTCTTTGCTAAAAATTTCGGGTCTGTTGCAACCCTAATTGAGTATGCTGTCTGCATTATGTCATTACCGGTGCCGCTGATCTTCCAGGAGAGCCTGGGCTGGAGGACGTCAATACCCAGCGGGTTCTTTTTATACTCCGTGGTGAGGTCACTCACCATCAGATCCTGAGCTGATAAAGCTGCTGCGAGGCTTAGGAACAGAAGGGAAAGCTTGAATGATTTCATTTTATGTGGTTTTAGGATTTCCTGTTTATGCAATCAATACGAGTCATAAAAATATAGAATAAATGCTTAAATCATTACTGAAAGTTTATAAATTGCGGTTCTGTCAAAAAAAACCGAAATGAATCCCATAGCAGGCATTTTACTCATCGCACTCGGCAGTATAGGAGCTGCCAGCTTTTATGTTCCTTTCAAGAAAGTCAGATCATGGGCCTGGGAATCCTACTGGATAAGCCAGGGCCTTTTTGCATGGATAGTGATTCCATGGATCTTCGCCCTTCTCTTCATCCCCAAAGGTGAACTCATGCCCATAATCCAGGAATCGCCAGACAAAGCCAAGCTGATGGCAATGTTCTTCGGGATACTCTGGGGCTTCGGCGGACTTACCTTCGGACTCGCCCTCAGGTACCTTGGGGTAGCGCTTGGCCAGAGCATCGCCCTCGGGCTCTGTGCAGCCTTCGGAACCCTTCTGCCCCCGATAATAGCAGGCGATAATCTCTTCTCATCCACCGGTGGCATCCTTACTGTTGCCGGAGTAGCAATAACTGTTGCCGGTATCATCATCATAGGCTATGCCGGTTCTCTCAAAAGCAGTGAGATGACCGAGGAGCAGAAGAGGGCGGCAGTAAAGGAATTCGCACTTAAGAAAGGTATTCTCATCGCGATCTTTGCGGGCGTTATGAGCGCATGCTTCAACTTCGGTTACGAAGCCGGAAAACCGATAGAAGAAGTTGCCCTTGCCCACGGGACAAATCCGCTCTACCAGAAAAATCCTTCGCTAATTTTCATCCTGCTCGGAGGATTCATCACAAACTTAGTCTACTGCGCATTCCTCAATATCAGGAACAAGACATACAAGGATTATTATACCGTCTCCGGGAATGTTTTCCTTAATAACCTGTTCTTTACATTCCTCGCCGGATTACTGTGGTTCCTCCAATTCCACTTCTTCGGAATGGGATCGAGCAAGCTGCCTGCCGGAATGGCCGTATTCGGATGGAGCATACTCATGGCTCTGAATATCGCGATCAGCAATATCTGGGGTATACTGCTCGGTGAATGGAAAGGTGTGAAAACAAAAACAATCGTCGTCCTTATCATCGGTATAACAGTCCTTATACTTTCAACGTTTATAGTAAAACTTGGTTAGATCATTACAGATGAAAAAAAGATTCGGATTTAAAATGAAACTCTATCCGGGCCTAAAGGAAGAGTATCGTAAAAGACATAGCGAAATATGGCCTGAGCTTGTTGAATTGCTGAAAAAGGAAGGAATAGGCAATTATTCAATATTCCTTGACGAAGAAACCAATACTCTTTTTGCATACCAGGAACAGTCAGGGGAATCTTCCTCACAGGATCTCGGTTCGACGGAGATAGTTAAAAAATGGTGGAAATACATGGCTGACATAATGGTAACAAATCCCGACAATTCACCGGTTTCAATTCCGCTTGAACAGGTATTCTTTATGGAATAGTATTGCGCTCCCCCCTGGAGGGGGGTTGGGGGGTGTAGAAACCTCAGACCATACATCCCCCCGCCCCCCTTCAAAGGGGGAGCCGGGAATTTCCCCTACCCCTCGCAAAGGGGGAGAAAATCATACCGGAGACGAAAAACTAAATAAGTAATTAATATGAAAAAAGACATTATTGAGAAATCCTATCAGCTGGCAAAGAAGCAGTACTCAGAACTTGGCATCGACACTGCAAAAGTTCTGAAAGAAATGGAAAAAATAGTCATCAGCCTTCATTGCTGGCAGACCGATGACGTTGGAGGTTTTGAGAAGCCCGGAGCAGAACTCGGTGGCGGAGGTATACAGGCAACAGGGAATTTCCCCGGCAAAGCACGTACAATTCAGGAAATGAGAGCTGACCTCGATAAGGTTTTCTCACTGCTGCCTGGAAAACAGCGTCTCAGCCTCCATGCCATTTATGGTGAGTTCGGCGGGCAGCTGGTCGACCGCGACCAGATAGAAGTGAAACACTTCCAGGGATGGATAAACTGGGCTAAAAAAAGAAAAATCGGACTCGATTTCAACTGTACCAACTTCTCGCACCCTCTTGCAGACGACGGCTATACATTGGCAAGCAAAAACCCGAGGATACGGAAATTCTGGGTCGAACATGTAAAGAGATGCCGCAAGATAGCTGCTGAAATGGGACGTCAGCTGGGAACTCCGTCATGCCACAACCTGTGGATCCCTGACGGATCAAAGGATACACCGGTTGACAGGTATACTCTAAGGAAGATCCTGAAAAAATCGCTCGACGAGATTTTTGCTGTAAAGTACCCTAAAAAATACCTCAAGGATTCGGTCGAAAGCAAGCTCTTCGGAATAGGTTCGGAAAGTATGGTCGTGGGTTCTCATGATTTCTATGTCGGCTATACCGTTAAGAATAATATCATGCTCACACTCGACAACGGACATTTCCATCCTACGGAACAGGTCGGTGACAAGATCTCATCCATGCTCCTCTATATCGATGAGCTGATGCTCCACCTTACACGAGGTGTCCGCTGGGACAGCGATCATGTGCTTACGTTCAACGACGAGCTCCTCCTTATCACACAGGAGATCATCCGTGCAAAAGCATTAAACAGGGTGAACATCGGGCTCGATTACTTCGATGCCAGCCTCAACAGGGTCGGTGCATATGTTATCGGAACGAGGGCAGCCCAGATGGCATTCCTGTTCGCACTACTCGAACCATGGGATACCCTGGTAAAATACGAAGAACAGGGAAAAGCATTTGAAAGACTTTCGTTGCTTGAACTAATGAAGACAAAACCCTACGGTGCAGTATGGGATTATTACTGTATGAAGAACAACGTGCCGGTAGGAGAGGACTATATCAATGAAATTGTGCAGTACGAAAAGGATGTTTTGATAAAACGCAAATAATTTCAGCCACCTCTTCCTCCGGGCTTACTGATTATGTTTTCCTTCAGTGAATTCCGGGGGAGGAGGATTATTATTTTAAATCCCGGGGAGACATTAAGAAAATGAAAGAAAAGGTTATTGCTATTTTCGACGTAGGAAAAACAAACAAGAAGATCCTTCTTTTTAATTATAACCTTGGCATAGTGTCAGAGCAGGAGGAGAGGTTTCCGGAAATTACCGACGACGAAGGCTTTCCGTGTGACGACATTGAAAAGATCGAGAAGTGGATCCGTGCTACGGTGAAAGAACTCGTTCATTCTGACAAATACGAACTGACTGCTGTTAATTTTGCTACCTATGGGGCCACGCTGGCTTACCTCGATAAGAACGGAAAAAGGCTTACACCTGTATATAATTATCTTAAGCCGATAGATGACAGGATCCCGGAAAAGATCTACCGGAGGTCAGGGGGGCAGGATGAATTCTGCAGGAAAACCGCTTCCCCTGCCCTGGGGATGCTAAATTCGGGAATGCAGGCACTGTGGCTCAAAAATACCCATCCTGCCGTATTCGAAAATGTTGCAAGCATCCTGCACTTCCCTCAGTACCTGTCATATCATCTAACCGGAAAGATCTACTCCGAGCATACATCAATAGGCTGCCACACAGCTCTCTGGGATTTCGATAACATGAGCTATCACCGCTGGACTCAGGAGGAAGGACTGAAACTACCCCAGCCATCGGAAATAGGCTTACTTAATGAAGTGACTATTGACGGAAAAAAGATAAAGGCCGGAATAGGCATTCACGACAGTTCGTCCTCACTGGCTCCTTATTTCGCAGCGAGCGAAGGCAAGTTCCTGTTGATCTCCACAGGTACCTGGTGCATAAACATGAATCCCTTCAACAGCGAAAAACTTACCGCCGAACAGCTTGACAAGGACTGCCTCTGCTACATGAGTATTACAAGGCAGCCGGTTAAATCATCGCGTTTATTCCTCGGGAACCTTCATGAAACGGCAGCCCGAAAAATAAGCGATCATTTCAGGATATCACCGGATTTCTTCAGGAACATTAAACCTGACAGCAAACTGGTCGCCGCCTGCCGGAAAAGAAGCGCCGAAAAGAGGTTCTATTTCCCTGTAGAACCCTTCTCGAGAACTCTCATTGAAAAGAATGATTTTTATGTGTTCAGGAACCACGTGGAAGCATATCATCAGCTCATGGTGGAACTTGCGGAACTTGCAGTTGAAGCGATCGGGCTTATCATACCTTCAGATGACGATACTGAAAATGTCTATATCACCGGAGGCTTTTCTAAGAATCCTCTGTTCCTTGTACTTCTGGCTCAAGCATTCCCCGGGAAGAAAGTCTATACATCGGAGATCAACAACGCAACAGCACTGGGTGCAGCACTCGTCATTCTAAATTCACTGAACCCTGATCATAAACCGGAACTCAACCTTGGACTGACACGATGCTAAGGTTGAGAGCAGCCTGTTAAAAAGCAACCATTACTCAGCCTTTTGGGTCTGATACCGTGTCTGGCAGGAATTATCAATACCATGTTTTGACTATGAGAGGGATGAATTCAAGAAACATAATGTCTGTCCTGTTGATATCAGTACTTACTGTGACGGCATGTGAAAAGCAAAACACTCCCGAGGCAAATGTGGTGATCAATGAACTTATGGCTGTAAATTCAACAACGGTAACCGACCAGAACGGAGAGTATGACGACTGGATAGAGCTCTGCAACAGCTCCTCACTCGAGCTTGACCTGTCGGGATACTATATCTCCGACAGCAGGAGCAGGCTGGCAAGATGGAAATTCCCTGCAGGCACAAAGATACCGGCAAAAGGCTACCTGGTGATATGGGCAGACGCCGATACTCTCCAGTCGGGTCTTCACACAAACTTCAAACTATCGGCAGACGGAGAGAAACTCTACTTTTCGAACAGGGAAGTCCTTATCATCGATAAAGTCGAATATCCTTCCCAGACCCAGGAGCTCGCTTATGCAAGAAATCCGGACTGGTCAGGGTCTTTCAGGTGGCAGGCACCTACATTCGGGCTGACCAACAATCTTAAGAAATAAACGAAAAACAGTACAGATGAAAAAATCAGTAATAATCCGTGGATCAATCCTCATGGCTGTACTTCTTGCTTCAGCCGTAAGCTCATACGGACAGCAGAATCCTGAACAGCCCAAAATAAAGACGGTAGTGGTATATGAGGAGAAATATGACAAGCTCATTTCCAAAAAGCTAAAGGAATCTGAAACAACCTACGACATCAACGGCAACATCCTGGAAGACATCCAGTACAAGGATGGAAAGGTCGACAAGCACTTCAGATACGAATATGACTCAAATAACAACAAGATCAAGGAGATTGAATACGATCTGTCGGGAAAGGTAAAGGAATACAGCGAATACAAATATGACAGGAACCTTCGTAT
>JALONU010000263.1 GCA_025454775.1 Bacteroidales bacterium
GCGTTCCGAATACCCGTTGCTCCACCGGGACACTCTTCGCACCCATTTCAAAGCCCTGTTTGGTTTCGCGGCGACTCCAGGCCCACCACGCCTCGGCATTCCCGTTGAGCCTTCCTTTCCCGGTCACAGCAATGTTGGTGCAGTCGCGCGCATACAGAAGCGGCGAGTAGTTGTAGAGTTCAATCCCACCGACCCGCACCAGGACCACGGGCAGGTAATCCTCGAAACGGTCGCTGAAAATGAGTTCCGCGCCCTCAGCCAGATGCAACTCGACATTGCTCTTCAGGTGAACCGGGCCGGTGCGATAACGGCCCTTGGGAATCAGCACCCTCCCGCCCCCGGCAGTGTGGCAGTCGCTGATGGCCTTCCGGATGGCCTCACTACAGTTCGTCTGCCCGTCGCCGACCGCGCCCGAGCGGGTCACATCGAAGACTCGTTCCGGGAAGGAGGGCGGCACGATGCGCTCGAGGATCTGGGGGAGCATCGCCCAGGGATCATCCACCGGGCTGTTTTGTGCTGCGGCCGCCGGCACAGCCTGCCAGATGTTGCCCAAGAGGACGGCTAGCAGGATCATCCCAGGCGGTTGGGACATGAAACAGAGCATCTGTGCCGACCTAGGAATCATTCGTAAGGAACTGTAACAAAGTGGCACCGCGGTTCCAATAGATGGAATCTGCACGACACCTTGAAAATCGTGCGGATCAGGCGGCGCTATCCACCGACAAGTGGGTTCAAGGGACAGCGGGGTCCGTCCTCCGGTTGCCGCCCCAAAATTTCGACCGCCCGCGGGAACATGACTTCGTCGGCCACTCCCATTCCCAGTGCGGGCTCCGCGGGAAAATCGGTATATTCATACAACCTGGCTATTATGACAGCCTACGCGAAACCGCTGGGGATCCCTGTGGTTTCACCTGTACCACTTTTCAATAATTCGCCTCTGAACGGCAATCCAAATCTCTTCATGGCTAACGCCTCGCTTGAGGTAGCACAGACACTGCTTTCCAGGAAGGCCGGTGAGTATTTCGATAACAATATTGTATTGATCCATTCCGACTCTGCAGGAGTAGATCAGGATGTCAAAAATTTCAAGGAGAAGATCTTTGCAGAGATGAGCAACAGGATCCCCTATGAGGAAATAAGGTTCAAGGAGTTCCTGTTCTATAACAGGTCGGCATTCGACAATGACTCTGTAAACAGGCTTAGCCATGCCCTTTCAAAAGAGATGGATAATACAATTATCATTGCTTCAGAGGAGGCTCCAGTGATCAGCGAAACCCTCCAGGAGATACATGGACTTTCAAAAAGATTCCCGGTCAGAGTATTCGGCTATCCTTCATTGAGGATGCTCGATAACCTCGAACCCAAGTACCTGTTCGAACTTGATATTCTGGTTTATTCTCCCTACTGGATTGACTATTCGAGGAAGGATGTCAGAGAGTTTAACAATGATTTCCGCCATAAATTTTTGACAGAACCACCTGAAATGAGTTATGCCTGGCTGGGGTATGATATTGCATATTATTTTCTAAGCGGGTTGGCCATACATGGAAATGATTTTTTAGTACACCCCGAGATACATAACCCTGATCTCCTTCATACGCAATTTGATTTTCAGAGAAAAAGTATGAGTGATGGTTTTGAAAACCAGAAACTATATCCTGTTAAATTCTCAAAAGACTATGAAGTAGTGCTTATGCCGGAGATTATGCCCTAAGCAGGTCAGAGAATTGATTAAGAATATTTATGTTAATAAAAATTAACAATTGGGAATATTTGACCTCTGACCATTGTCTATAAATTGTAATTAATGAAAGTATCTTACAGGCAGGCCGAAGAAAGTGAACTCGTCAGGGCTTCAATTGAAGGCGATAAGCTGGCTTTCGGAGAGATCGTCGAACGGTACAGTAAAATGGTAGCGCGGACGGTCAAAGGGATGCTTGGAGATTCAGTTTTTGCGGAAGATATCGGGCAGGAGGTTTTTATAAAATTATACTATTCCCTGGCCGATTTCAGAGGTGAGGCAAAGCTGTCAACATACATTCAGAAGATAGCAATTAACCTTACTCTGAATGAGATAAAAAGAAGAAAAAGATTCTTTTCAACGTTCTCACAAAAGGGGAACAACGAAATGTATGAGTATGAAGTACCGGATTATGAAAGCGAGGAAAAAAGAGATGCTTCTGAATTGGTGAACAAAGCCCTGATGAGGCTCGATCCAAAGTTCAGAATCATTGTGGCAATGAGGATGCTGCAGGGCTATTCAACAAAAGAGACCGCAGAAATTCTCGACCTGCCGCTGGGAACAGTCCTTTCCAGACTTTCACGGGCACAGGAACAACTTAAAGTAATTTTGAAAAAATTATAAAATTATGAAACCTTCAGAACTGAAAAGACTGATTATCGGTTCACTCGATGAAAATGCTGATCCTCAATTAGCTGCAAGAAAACTTGAGGAGGAAGGCGTCTCCTTTGATTTCAGCAAAGGATTCATTGATAAGGTCATTGACAGGGTCGCCTCAGGAGCTGACACTGTGAGCCGGGAGATTGAATTTTCCAGATCAATGAGAATCGTTTTCAACCGTATCGCACTTACCGGAGTGGCTGCAATAGTTTTGCTGCTTATCTCCATCTTTATGGGTGAAGGGTCATTTTCACTTAATTCATTCCTTGGACTGGGGGATACTTACGATGAAGGTATAATATGTCTGTTAACCGGCAATTAATTTTATTGGCATGAAAGCAAAACCAATTCTTATTGTTGTATTAACCCTGGTAATCGGATTCATCCTGGGTATGCTGACATCGGCGCAGTTGAGGTTTCACAGGCTTAAACCGATGAGGGTATATTTCTCCGAGGAACGCTTCATGGAAGGATTTTACAAGATCATTGAACCTGATGACAAGCAAAAGGCTGAGATAGAAAAGATTGTTCAGAAATATGCAAATCTCAATTCGGAGCTTCAGGGTAACTTCAGGAAAGAACTTGAATCAAATATCAAAGAGTTCAGAAAAGAAATCGATTCAAAACTTACCAAAGAACAACTTGCACGCCTGAAAGAAATGGACGAACGTCGTCAGGAAATGATCCGTCAGGGCAGAAGAGACGGGAGAGATTCCTCAGATAACCGCGATTTCAGACGTTTCGACAGAAATGGAAGGGATGACAGACAGTTTCATGATAACAGGCAAATGCCACCACCTGGCGGCCCAAGGCCTCCGGAAGACTCCATCGGATCACCCGATGTCAAATAGAAGATAGTCAAGAAATATCGGAAGATCATCTTTATCCACACCCAGGGAGACTAGCAGATTCCTGTCTTCTGTAAATATTGTAATGAACCTTTCCTTCGTTATTTCACCGGTTATGATACTCTGCT
>JALONU010000264.1 GCA_025454775.1 Bacteroidales bacterium
TTCGGCATCCCGCTGGTATATGAAGGTGCGGTTAGGGTCCTGGCTGACAACAAGGTAATGACTCACGACGTAGGCACTATAAGCTATTACAGTTCTGCCGGGCAGGAGAAGCGGTACTTCATTAATATAGCCGGGCTTGGATTCGAAGCTGTGGTAGTCCGCAAAACCAACAGGCAGAAGGATAAGGGCAGAAGCAGCCAGGCTGTGTACCTTTATAATCTTATTTCAAGCCTTGTCTCATACCACAGGCCCGTGGTGAATATCACCATCGACGGAAAAACAACCAGTACAAAAGCTTTCTCAATTAACGTCGGCAACGGACGCTATTGCGGAGGAGGAATGCGCCAGACACCCGATGCACTGCCTGACGACGGACTGCTCGACATTACCGTCATAAAGGACATGGGACGGATTGAAATTATAAAATCCCTTAAGATACTGTACGACGGAACGATACTGAGCCATCCGAAGATAGACGGTTACCGAGCAAACAACCTGAAGGTGACATGCGAAACTGCACTCTATGCGGAAGCTGACGGTGAATCACTGGGTCATACACCGGTAGAATTCGGGATCATTCCCGCTGGAATAAATGTGTTTTACGGAACCAGGATCATTCCGTAACGCTGATCTCGAAAAGCTTAGGCCAGTTCTTTCCTGTTACGAAGATCCTTCCGCCTTCCCTGTCCCAGGCAATACCGTTGAGCACATCAACACCGGTATCAGTCCCGGGGTCCTTTAGTATACCCTTGAGATTGATATAGCCATTGACCTTCCCGGATTTCGGATCTATCCTGGCGATCAGATCCTTCATCCAGATGTTTGCCCATATCTCACCGTTTATATATTCAAGCTCATTGAGACTGTCGACCAGCTGTTCATTATCATAAACCTCGATCCGTGAGAGAACAGTGAACGATTCCGGATCGTAGAAGTAAAGACTGTTTGAACCGTCGCTCATAACAATCCTGTCATCCATGGTTGTCAGTCCCCATCCTTCCGACTGGTAATAGATCTGTTTTATCTGCCTGAAGGTCTCCCTTTCGTAAACAAATCCCACTTTCGACTGCCAGGTTACCTGGTAGATCATGTCCCTGAACAGCGTTATTCCCTCCCCGAAGAGGTCTGCCCTCAGATTCAGGATCCTGAGCACCTTTCCTGTGGCAAGTTCAACTTCCCTTAATGTCGACCCGGTCTGCTGACCGGTTCCCTCATACAGAACGCCGTTGTGATAGAACAGCCCCTGTGTGAATGCTTCCCTGTCGTGCGGATAAGTATGGACAACTTTATAGCCATATCTCCGTGGAGGAGTGTCAGAGTAAACAATGACAAACCTCGTGATCACATTGCCTGTTTTCCCGTTCCTGTATGCAGCAGCCTTGACCGATTTACGGCCGGTTGAGGCTGTCATTGAAGGCGGGATGGAATAAGTCCAGGGTGCCGACCTGAGCGTGGCAGCCAGCCTGCCATCGAAAGAGATCATTACCGAATCGGGGGGCTGTGAGGGATTCTCCATTTCAAGTACAACCATAACTGCCTCACCAAGCTTAAGTTCGGCATTCTCGGCAGGCTTCTGCATCCTGATCAGTTTTTCTGCAGCACTTCCCGGGATTTTCGTGTTTCCTGGTCCCGTCGTTGCAGGCATCCTGCCCGAACGGCCGGAGCATCCGAAGTGAAAAGCTGCCAGCAGCATGAGCAGCATGATTGTTGCGGGTCTTTCAATTCTGTTTTTCATCCTTTGCCTTAAACAATGAAAACAAGCGCTTCAGTATTTTTGCACGCGAAGAGGTTATCCTCCTTTCGGCTTCCTTCTGCTCCAGCTCATATGGGAATATTGTCTGCCAGACATCACTCCATCCCCTGAATCCTCCAAGGTTCCTGTCGTCGATGTAAATGTCGGCATCTATCTTCCGGCTGATGCTGTCATCGGGTATCTCTTCGGGGTAGTTTTTATTGACTGCATAGAACTCGATCCCGTTCTTTCTGCAGTATTCAACCGCTTCTTCCAGTTCCTTACCTGCCCTGAATGTCCAGAGAATCAGCCTTGCGCCTCTTTTCTCGAGTTCCTTCAGCGTCTGGAATGCAAAAAGCTTCTCTTTACCAATCTGAGGGTACTGGTGTTCAACGATGGTCCCGTCGAAATCCACCGCTATCTTTATGCCGTTAATATCTGTCACTCTTTTTTGTAACAGTCGCAAAGCTAATAATAAAAAGAAAATTTATCTTAATTTTGTTTCCTTCCCAAAACAGCAGATGAAGAGACATATTCCTAATTTCATTACTTCCCTCAACCTGGCAGCAGGATTTATTTCGATAATTTTTGCCTTCCGGGGAGAAACTGCCCTGGCTTCGTGGCTTATAATGGCTGCGATGGCCTTTGATTTCCTTGACGGATTCACGGCAAGGCTCCTCGGCGCTTATTCCGAAACCGGTAAAGAGCTTGACTCCCTTGCAGATGTGGTCAGTTTCGGAGTTGCACCCGCGATTATCATCTTCATCCTTCTGGAGGAAGCCGCCGGTCTTTCAGGGACCTCCTTAAGAATGTCTTCCGGCGGCACTTCACCCCTGTTACTCCTGATCACTTTGATCATGCCTGTCTGCGCCGCCCTGAGGCTGGCAAAATTCAATGTCGACCCCGGGCAGAAAACATCATTCAGAGGTCTGCCCACACCGGCAAACGCCCTGGCAGTAACCTCTCTGGTTCTTGCGGAACATTATGGCAGCAGCAGTTTGATCGACTCAATGGCCGGTTCTGCCGCTGCGTTGATAATCTTTACTGTATTGATTTCACTGCTGATGGTTACCAGGCTGCCCCTGTTATCCCTGAAGACAAATAACCTCCGGTTCAGGGGCAACGAAAAACGATATGCACTTGTGGCAATTGTGATAATGGCACTTGCAATCTTCGGGATTTCCGGAGCTACGCTCATCATTCCGGCCTACATAGCAGTGTCGCTGGTCCCTCCTCTTGCTGCTTAGGGACTGGGTTATCGCCTCACTCCTTCCTGTACGGGAACTTCTTTTCGTATCTCGCAAGTAAAAAGCGGACAACAAACCACGTGACCGCTATCAGCGCCGGCCATAAAAGGTACTGGAGTATTTCTGTTATATACATAGTTTTGGTAATGTGTCGAGGTGCAGACCATGCTCATCACTCATAACTCATCTCTTGTTTTTTTGTTTGTCTTCAGGAAACCCACCCCAAGCCTCCCGCTACACTGAAGCTTCGCGGGACAAGCTCTCCCAGGAGGGGATCTTAATTAGTACTCCCATCCGGTCTTCGGTCTTCGGTCTTCGGTCTTCGGTCTTCGGTCTTCGGTCTTCGGTCTTCGGTCTTCGGTCTTCGGTCTTCG
>JALONU010000097.1 GCA_025454775.1 Bacteroidales bacterium
GGCGAATTCCTCCTTCGTTTTTTCCATCCACTTCCCGGTTTCGTTGATGTCGTCCTGCGACGGCACAACCTCGAAAACCACATATTCTATATCCCTGAGGGCATTTCTTTCGTAAGTATCCTTATGCTTCGAATACCAGGACTCGATTTCAGTCTTCGTTACATTTACGGATGTGTCAGGGACTGATGAATAGTTCTTTTGTATGAAGCTGAAATCCACAGTTGCTCTATTCAGGATATTGTCGAATTCTGCTTGTTTTGATGTGGCAAACATTGCCTTCGAGACGAGAGTATTGAATTTTGAGTTTGTCCTGTCGGTTATTATCTCGTTTTCAAAGAAGAGCCAGTATTTCTTTGCAGTTTCATCAATTTCAACGCTGTTCAGGAAATTAACCAGCATTGTTCTGTTGAACTGCCCGGTGGTCTGGTCGGTGAAAAGCTGCCGCACTATGGGATGCGGATTGTTGCCATATACCATGTCGTCGATTTCATCCGAGCTCACACCAATTCCGAGTTTGGGATAGTTTTTATCCTGGATCTTTTCCCTTACCAGCTGCTGCCAAATCTGTTCCCTAAATGATTCGACAGTGGCTTCATCGAGATTCTGTTCTCCCAGGAGCTTGTAAATCTCCATCAGGCTCTGTACCCTTTCCTCGTATTCCTGGTAGGATATATAGTCTCCGTCGATCTTGCCCAGCTCATAAAGTTCCTTTTCCCGCTGACGCTGCCTTCTGCCGTTCCCGATGTAATCGCTGATGACGAACAGGAAGAGTGAAAAACCGATGATCACAGAAACAAGTACACCTGCCTTCTCCCTTAAAAACTGAATTGCCGACATTATTTATATGCTCTTAAATTATTACTAGGGTAGTTTTTTAAATCAGGCGACAAATATAACAAAATTCCTTTAAACAAAGGGTGTAAAGCATTGCATGAATCTGTACTCAGATACCGGCATTACAGATTGACGCAATTTGTTATGCGAATTTTAGAGTTTTTCAGAGATTAGATATAAAAATATTGGAAATACCCTGAGAGAAGGGGGTATAGGCCCAGAAAAGCATTAAAAAATAAAAAAAACATCTAAAAAAGAGGGGTGTGTATTGAAAAAACTATATTTTTGCAGGAAAATATATAAAAAATGGCAGAATTAAGATTCAGCGCACTTAAAGAGGTCTTCAGAAGGGAGCCTCTTGTGACAACACCTCCCTCGAAGGATATCTCGAAGTATTTCAATTCCAATGTGTTTGATCTCCACAAGATGGAGCATTATCTTTCCAAGGAAGCCTTCAGGGTAGTCAAGAAAGCTATCAGTGAGGGCAAATCGCTTACCAGGCAGGAAGCCGATCAGGTTGCCATAGGGCTGAAGGCCTGGGCCCTCGAGAAGGGAGCTACCCACTTCACCCACTGGTTCCATCCGCTGACCGACGGAACTGCGGAAAAACACGACGGTTTCATTGAGATGGGCGACAACGGGCATATGGTTGAAAACTTCTCGGGAGCCGTTCTTGTTCAGTCGGAACCCGACGCATCAAGTTTTCCGAGCGGTGGAATAAGAAACACTTTCGAGGCAAGGGGCTACACTGCCTGGGACGTGTCCTCCCCTGTTTTCATTGTCGGTTCAACACTTTGTATCCCTACAATTTTCGTTTCCTATACAGGCGAGGCACTCGACTACAAGGCTCCCTTGCTGAAAGCACTTTCGGAACTCGACAAGGCTGCCGTGGAAATATGCCAGTATTTCGATAGAGATGTTACAAAGGTATTCGGTACCCTTGGCATAGAGCAGGAATACTTCCTTGTCGATGAAGCCCTTTACTACGCACGTCCCGACCTTATGCTCGCCGACAGAACACTTATGGGGCACCAGTCTTCAAAAGACCAGCAGCTTTCTGACCATTATTTCGGGTCAATCCCGGAGAGGGTCATGTGCTTTATCCAGGATTTTGAGACTGAAGCCTACAAGCTCGGAATACCGGTCAAGACCAGGCATAACGAGGTGGCTCCCAACCAGTTTGAGTGTGCACCGATCCATGAGGAGGTTAACCTGGCCGTCGACCACAATCAGCTCCTGATGGATCTGATGAGAAGAATAGCCAGAAAACACAAGTTCCGGGTCCTGTTCCATGAAAAGCCTTTTGCAGGAATTAACGGCTCAGGGAAACACAACAACTGGTCAATGGCAACTAATACCGGAGTCAACCTGTTGTCGCCGGGTAAAAATCCGAAGTCGAACCTTCAGTTCCTCACATTCCTGGTGAACGTCATAAAGGCAGTAAATGACAGCAATGATGTACTGAGGGCATCGGTAATGAATGAGTCCAACTCATACCGCCTGGGGGGTCATGAAGCTCCTCCCGCAATCATCTCGGTATTCCTGGGAACATACCTTACGGAGATGCTTAATTCAATTGCCCACAAAGTTACCGACAGAAAGATGACGCCAGCCCAGAAAACTGAGCTGAAGCTCGGCATAGGCAAGATCCCTGAAATACTTCTGGATAATACCGACAGGAACAGGACATCTCCCTTCGCTTTTACCGGTAACAGATTCGAGTTCAGGGCTGTTGGCTCCTCTGCCAATTGCGGTGCCGCCATGATCGTACTCAACGCCGCGGTAGCCCGTCAGCTGGTAAAATTCCGCAACGAGGTCGAACAGATCATCAAAAAGGGAAGGAATAAGGATGAAGCCATCTTCCAGGTGCTCAAGAAGTACATCATCGAATCTCAGAGAGTGCTCTTCGAGGGCGATAATTATTCGCATGAATGGCATACCGAAGCAGCCAGAAGAAAACTGTGCAATATTCCCGGAGTCCCCGAATCACTGAAATGCTATCTCACTGCTGAATCGAAAGATATCCTTATTGGACCCGGTATTTTTTCGGAAAAGGAACTCGAAAGCCGGGTTGAGGTTGAATTTGAGAAATTCACAAAGAAGGTCCAGATAGAAGCAAGGGTGCTGGGCGATCTGGCAATAAATCACATAGTTCCGACTGCCATAAGATACATGACAGTGCTTCTTGAGAATGTTAAGGGACTCAGGGATGTGTTCTCCGCTGGTGACTTCGAAAAGCTGGCAGGTGCACGAAAGGAAATGATCATCAGTATTTCAGACCATATAACAAGCATCAAGAAGCTTGTGAATGAGATGATCGAAGAGCGGAAGAAGGCCAATATAATAGACGATTCCTTCAGGAAGGCTGTTGCCTACGAGAAAAAGGTGAAGCCGTATCTCGACGAGATCAGGTCTCATATCGACAAACTTGAACTGATAGTAGACAACGAGATGTGGCCACTGCCCAAATACAGGGAGCTCTTGTTCACAAGATAGGTTAGGTTGGTTGGTGGTCGTTTCTAAGACCACCGGCAGATCATCGCAGGTGGTGCCATCCTACGGCACCACTTTTCTTTTTATAATATTTGGCCAGCAGCTTCGTTTGTAACTTATGGCAAGCATAAATTAATTACATTTGAAGTCTGAAATGACAAAGCTGGCATGAGAAGAACAATAGTCATTATCTTATTGATTATTATCGCTTCGGGTACCAATGCTCCGGCCCAAAAGAGAAAGGCCGAAAGGGCATATGCAGCCTTTGAGGCAGGAGAATACTATGATGCCATCGACGAATTCAAGGATACTTATTCGCGTACCAAGGGAGCCGACAAAGCCGTAAGGACAGAACTGGTTTACATGATTGCAGAATGCTACAGGCTTATCAACGATCCAAGAAATGCGGAAACATGGTACAAGCTGGCCGTTAAATCATCAACTGCAAGACCCGATGCACAGTACTGGCTTGCCCAGTCGCTGAAAAAGAACGGCAAATACCAGCAGGCTGTTGATGAACTTAAGAAATACAAACAAATTGCTCCATCCGACGCAAGGGCCGACCAGGAGATAAGAGCCTGCGAACTTGCCCTGGAGTGGCAGCGCAATCCGGAAGCGTATAAAGTGGAAGAGATGAGGGATCTGAACTCCAGGGATGCCGACTTCAGTCCTGCATATGGCCGTGACGATTTTGGTGTTATTTATTTCACATCATCACGCGAAGATGCTTCAGGGAACAAAACACACGGTGCTACAGGACAGGGTTTTACGGATATCTTTGAAAGCCGGCTCGACAAAAAATCAAAATGGAGCACCCCCGTCCCGGTCGACGTCATCAACAGTGAATTTGAGGACGGAACACCTGTGTTCTCCGGAAATTTCAGGGAGCTTTACTTTACACGCTGTGAAGCCGGGAAAAGAGAAAAGAAAGGATGCGTGATAATGTATTCAAAGATGACAGGTGAAAGCTGGAGTGAACCTAAGAATACAGGGATACTGCCGGATTCGGTGGTTGCCGCACATCCCGCAATATCATCCGACGGACTGACAATGTATTTTGCGTCAGACATTTCAGGAGGATCGGGAGGGAAGGATATATGGAAATCAACACGGGCTTCAGAAGGAGATGCCTGGTCAGTTCCGCGTAACCTGGGCCCTGATATTAATACTCCAGGCAACGAATTGTTCCCTTTCCTTAGATCAGACGGAAATCTGTACTTCTCATCCGACGGCCTGATAGGAATGGGAGGGCTTGATATCTTCAAGGCAGTTCCGCAACCCGATGAATCGTGGGTCGTTACGAACATGAAATCGCCGATAAACAGCTCTGCTGACGATTTCGGGATAGCCTTCGAAAACGAGAATGAGAAAGGCATCTTCACCTCAACAAGAAAAGGAAGGGGTAATGACGAGCTTTACGCCTTCGAGTTCCCGCCCCTGAGATTCAATGTCACAGGCCTGGTGAAGGACGAAAAAACCGGGACTCCTATAAACGGATCAACTGTATTGCTGATCGCCAGCGACGGAAATAACCTGCAGGCAGAAACAGGTGCAGGAGGTGATTTCCGCTTTGCCCTCAGATCCGATGTCGACTATATCTTCCTGGCCCAGAAAGACGGCTACCTCAATGGCAAGGAAAAGGAAACCACCAAAGGGCAGGAGAGAAGCCGCGATTTCATGGTCACTATACTGCTGACAGCAATCGATAAGCCTATTGAACTTCCGAATATATTTTACGATTTCAACAAGTGGGACCTTCGTCCCGAGTCAATGGTTTCACTCGACAAGCTTGTGGAGACACTCAACGATAATCCGAAAGTTACCATCGAACTTATGTCGCACACCGACTCCCGCGATACGGAGGAATATAATTACGATCTTTCCCAGAAACGAGCCCAGTCTGTTGTCCAGTACCTGATCGAAAAGGGGATTGAACCTGAACGGCTTTCGGCAAAAGGATACGGTGAATCGAGTCCGAAGGTTGTTGATGCCTCCATAGCAGCACAGGCATCATTCCTGAGAAACGGAGCAACACTCAGTGAAACCTATATAAACTCACTGAGCAGTGAAGAGCAGAAGGAAATAGCGCACCAGATCAACAGGCGGACAGAGTTCAGGGTACTGAGAATCGATTATATTTCGCCGAAGAAATAGGATTTTACATGTACTCACCCCCTTTAATTCCCCCTCTCTGCTGAGGCAAAGAGGGGGAATCGATTGGTATAAAGTTTAATAGCCCCTTCTTTGGTTTACCAGAGAGGGGGTTGGGGGTGAGTACTTGTAATGCAAGAAAATTTAGTATTATAGTCTCTTCCCATAATTTAATTAAGGACCATGAAAAATCTGTTTTCCTCTTTACTGTTGTTTTTATTCTCATGCTTTTTACTCTCTGCTGCAAAGCCAATCCGCATACTTGTTATCACCGGAGGCCATGGATACAAGGTGGAACAGTTTAACCAGATGCTCGAAAGCCTTGGTCCGCAGATAAGCTGGAAGGTTATGGAGCTGCCCGGAGCTTACGAAATGTTCAACCCGGAAAACAGGAACAGTTATGACGTGCTCGTATTCTATCATATGTGGCAGAAAATAACGGACGAGCAGGCAAAGGTTTTCACGGAATGCATTGAAAACGGGAAACCAGTAGTCGCCCTTCACCACAGCATATGTGCTTACGACGGGTGGCCGGGATACTGGGACATAATAGGTGGAAAGTACTTTCACTCGGTGACCACCTACAAGGGAAAGGAATATCAGCCCTGCTCATACATCCACGACCTTCATTTCGGCGTTAAAGTCGTCAATCCCCGGCATCCTGTCACGAAAGGAGTAAAGGATTTTGAGATCTTTGATGAAACATACAAAGGCTATTATGTGGAAGAGGGTGTCACACCACTGCTCACCACTGACGAACCCAGCAGCACCTCCGTAATAGGATGGTCAAAGAAATTCGGCAAATCCAAAATAGTTGTGCTGCAAAGCGGTCATGACGCGCCCACATTCGAAAATCCAACCTTCAGGAAACTACTGAGACAGGCTGTTCTATGGGTCAACAAGTAAAATCTCTGTGGCTCTCTGTGTCTCCTCCTGATCTTCTCCGTGTAAGTTTTTTTCTGTTACACAGAGTAAAGCCGGAGTAGCACAGAGGACCACAGAGTCAAATTTCAGAGGATTACCAGGCCGGCTTCCTTAAGCAGATATATGTAGTTTATGACGCTCTGGAGGTCGGCTTCACCTTCGCCCATCTGTGTATCCAGCAGCTTCTTTATATCAAGAGCACTGTTCTTTCCGTTGCACAGCCTGCCAAGCTCCTGTGTGTCAAGCCTTCTGCTTGTCATTGGGTACTTGTTCCTGATTTCAGCGCTGACCTTGTTAAGAGCTTCAGCATATCCTCTGTATCCTTTTTCAGTGATCAGGGATGTTGGTTTTGGAACGATTGACGCAGCCAGGACCTCCAGCTGTGAAGGCTTAAGAGCTACAGAGGCGAGTCCGAGGCTTTTTGCCCTGGCTTCAGCATAGGCAGCCAGACCCGACAACGCATTCTTTCCTGCGGCATCGATCGAAGCAGCAAATTTAGAAAGCGTTGCCTGAAAAGAGGAAGAAACTGCGAGTTCTGCAACAGAGCTGAGAGTTGCTTTCTCATTTATTGCAGCAGCTTCTATGTATCCCCTTGTCTTCTTATAAACCGGTTCAAAAGTGCTTTTATCAGCATTTTCGATCTCACTTACAGCCCTCTGCAGCTGTTTCCCTATTCTTGCACCTGCATTTCCGGTAACTTCAGCGGCAATTTCCAGGGCCTGAGATTCATCGGCGTTTGCAATTGTGTAAGCCGAAGCAGCTCCGATAAAGCAGACCCTCTTGAGCTGGGTTGCATCGCACTTGTTTGCAAGGTCTTCGGAAGTATGATAATAAAGATCGGGCCATGTGATCATCATGATCCCAGGAACCTGTACTCCCCAGTCGTTGAACACTTCATGATCGGACGATCCGTAATGGTCGTCAATTGCATAGTAGAAGGGATCATCAGAACCAGTAAGGGCAACTATCCTCCTGACGAATCCGCCTCTTCCTGATATGGCCAGGCTTTCCCTGTTACCCATACCCACGAAGTTGTAGTAGTTCTCCATCACATCATTAATATAGTGAGGGTTACCGTAGGTTGTCCGGTGCATGCAGAAGAAGGAGTTGCTGTTCTTCAGGTGAAGGCCTACCATATCCAGGTTGATGTTGCACAGTGTCTTCTTCATAAGCTCCCTGTTTTCCGTCACCCACGGACCTGTTCCGGAGAATTCAGGCACCCAGATGAAACGGATCGACCGGCGGGGCTTTTCAATACGCCCTTCCCTTATCATTGTGTTAAGCATCCTGGCAATCTCGAGTATTGCAGCGCTGCCGGAGATGTTGTCGTTGGCTCCCATCTTGACATATCCTTCAAAGATATGGGCTGAAAAGATTATTTCACCCGCTGAAGGATCAGTACCCGGTATGACGCACGAGGTAACCTCCATATCATAATCGAGGTTCTGAACTTCCACTACTGCATGAACGGTGATCTTTTCTCCGGTCATAAGCCTGTCGCGAAGCACCATCCCCTCCCTTGGGGGGAGGAAGAATCCGAATTTTGAATTGCTGTCGCCGCCCCTCCTGCTCCCTATCCCGGAGATGGGTATGGCTAATGGAACTTCCGAGGGCCTTGGGGAGTTGTACGAAACCACACCGACAGCTCCCTTAGCTACAGCAAGAGAGTGAACTGTAGATATGCTTCCTGATGTGACGGCGATTTTGCCTTCAAGATTTAATTTCTCAATATCTGCCTGTCGGCCTTCACCAACCCATACCAGCTCGCCTGTTACATCTGCATTACTGCTTCCTGAGGCAAGAACGGCAGGCAGGTCTCCATAATCGGCAATCTTTGAATGGCCGGGACTGACCTCCCAGAGAGTTGCTTTCACGCCGTCCCAGGTTTTGCCGCCGGGATATGTTGAAACGGTTCCCTCGATACCGTATTCCTTAAGCTTGCCAAGGACATATTGTGTTTCAAAGAAATATCCGCTGTATTCTGTTGAAGGGCGATCGTGTATATACGCTGCCATTTCGATGATGTGGTTCATTGCCCTTTCACCCGAAGCTTCACCGATAAGCTCATCAACGGTCCTTTCAGGCAGAAGAGCCCTCGGAACAGAATTCTGTCCGAAACACACTGCTGACGCAATCACTGATGTCAGTACAGAAATCAATAATACTTTTTTATTCATTGAGGTTAATTCTTGGACGTTAATAATTAATCGGATAAAGGTATTAAAAAGAATAAAGCAGGGACAATTGAAAGATAGAACTGAGAAGTTAAAACAAGTTAATTCCGGATACAATTGTATTGTAGTTCTTCTTACGGCTCTTTTGCTGATAATTCTTAAATTTCATTCTGTTATTGTCACAAAATCAGATTTAAAGAGTCTTATCCCTGGGAAAGACCTGAAAAAAAGCATGCAGATGGACTTTGACGATCTCTATAGGAAACATTACAGGGAGTTAAAACGATTCTGTAATCAGCTGAATAATACTGCTGAACAGAGTGAAGACCTTGTACAGGATACTTTCCTCAAACTCTATCTTGAGATCAGCAAGAATGTAAAAATCACTCATCCACGGGCATGGCTCTACAAGGTTGTCCTGAACTCATGGAAGACCCGCCTGGCCGGTGAGAAGAGGGAGAAACAGGCCCTGGAGTCTGCCGGCAACAATGAAATAATGGCTTTTGACCTGCAAAATAAGTTGTTGAATTCAGAGAAACAGGAGATTATAATTAAGATTCTGGATACCCTTCCGGATAATGTGCGCGAGATACTGATGCTCTATAATAATGGATTTATGTATGCTGAAATTGCACAGATAATGGATATAAATCCGGCATCGGTAGGCAAAAGAATTGTACGGGCAATTGAAAAATTAAAGGGGATTTTAAAACTCAATTACCATGAACTGTTTGAACAGAATTGAGATTCAGGAGTACCTGGACAAGGAAGTTAATCCGGCGACTGCTGAAGAGATATCCCGGCATCTGGAAAGATGCAGGGAATGCACAATGCTCTACAGGCAGGCTGTGGCGGATAAGGAATTTGTCTCCGGACTGCTAAACACTGGAGAACAGAAAGATGGGGATGCGGAAATTCCTGTTTTCAGACAGCCGGAAATATACAGAAAGAAGATGGCGGTTTACCGTTTGATCCCTTATATACTTGCAGCCTCACTGCTGGCCTTTGTTGTACTAATCAGACATAATAGAACTCCTTATTCTCCTGGTATCACTGGAGCTGAGATTCTTTTAAACCAGTATTATGAGGGCAAGGACTTGAATAAAATGTGGCATGAAAAGTCGCATGTCATAATTCTTCAGGATGAGAAAGGAAATTTTATTGAACCGGTTACTTACTAAATCTTAATAGTATGAAAAGAATTATTTTACTTTCTGTAATTGCATGGCTCACTTTAAGCTTTGTTTCAGCTCAAAAGCTTCTGGACATTTATAAAAGCGGGCCTGTCAGGCTTGTTGCCGACAAAACTTACGGAGCAAAGAATGACTGGGGTTCTTTATTCAATTTGTATTATGACACACTCAGAAGGGATGTCGGCCGTGAGACAGAGAAGAAAATCATACTTGCACCCGATGGTTCCCTTTTCATGAGCCACAGGAACAGGCATGAGATCTGGAAATTCGGCCCCGACGGGAATTTTATCAAAGCCATCGGAAGCAAGGGAGGTAAACAGACTCAGTTTCCTATGATGCCAAATGTCAATGGGATAGTTGACGGTAAGTATTTTTTCACTAATGATGTCAATGGAAGGATGAGATTTTTTGATCTCAATGGGAATTTCTTTAAAGCTATAACGCTCGACTACATGACCCAGGGTTTTCAACCACTGGATAATGGTATGATCCTGATTGAGGGAAATGTGATGTGGAAGAATGAGGAACCCGGGACAAGAAACACTGTTTACAGGTGGAGACATATTATAGTGAGACTGAATATTTATTCAGGAGAGGAAAAGATCATTTATGAAGTTTTCGAGCAGGGCGACATGAGAGTTATTAATGCTGCCAGTAAGGACTCGATGAGAATGGAGGTGATACCACCTCCTGATGGGAAAATTTACCTTCCGAATTATATGATTTTCAGAAGACCTGTGTTTGTTTTACTGAAATCGGGACAGTTTTTTCAGTTTGACAGAAGATACGGTGAAGTAAAGTACATGAACTCCGCAGGTAAAGAGATAAGCCGGTTCAAACTTGATATCACGCCTGTGGAGGTTACTGAAAAAGATGCGCTGGAGCATTACGAATCAGTAAAAGTGTCAGTATCAAAATCAATTGCTATCGCCAGATCCAGGCGTGATTCAACGATAATAAGCCGTGGAGAACGGGGTACAACTCCAGGAACGGTAATCATGGCATTCCCAAACAGTGACAACTCTATTAAAAGTGGTGAAAAGATTTTATCCAATATAGAACGCCTGAAGGACATCAATAGTTATTTTCCTCACCTGCCTTATTTTTCTAATATCATCGTTGATGATGAAGGGAACCTTCTCGTTTTCGAGTTCACCTCTGCAGAAGAAAAACAAAGCAATATCTTCAAAGTCATTGCTTATGACGAAAATGGCAGACAGCTTGCCCGTACAAGCTTCATCTGTGATGATTATGACCTAAGTTTCTCAGAAAGCAGATTTGTTATCTCAAAAGGATATGTCTATGCAATTGCAAAACTAAAAAATTCATCAGGAATGCCTCTGAGGCTTGTGAGGTTTAGAATGACAAATTAGAAGCCGCAGTCAGAACAATAAAACAACCGAACTCAGATTTCAAAACTTCTGATTTCTGCATTCGATTGTTCTGAGTTCTTACTTCATTGAATTTCAAACCTTAAACCTCAAACCCTATAACCCATTACAAGCACGTCATCGATCTGGGGATTGCTTCCTTTCCAGTCGGAGAAAGCTTTTTCGAGCTTCTTTTTCTGGTCGTTCAGGGGAAGCTTGTGTAGGGTAAGCA
>JALONU010000265.1 GCA_025454775.1 Bacteroidales bacterium
GACCGCGCCAGCGTTTGAGAGAATAATCCGCGCCAGCGGTTAAAGAAGCCCCGGACACATACCCGGGGCTTAAAATATAACTCTTTGCGAAATGGCAGAAGCCTTTATTTCTGCTTTGCTATAAAGCCTGCAAGCGACTTGCCAAGCTTGGCATACGACTCCTCGATCCTTACACCTGTATCGAAATCATATCCCATGGCATCCATGCCCGGAACATTGTCGACTTTCACGACCGCAACCTCCTCACCTGAAGCCCTGTCCTTAAATGTCACAATGGCATCTATGTAGGCAGGCTTCCTCATAACCCCCACATTAAAGCCCGGCTCGGTGAAGATTGTGTGTATGTTCACCTCATATTTAGCATCTGTCGCCGACCTGAATGCCGACACTCCCGGCTTTTCCCCGTACTTGTTGAAAAGCTCCTCGAACTTCGGCTCATACCTCCTCTCCCTGTCGCCCTTCCACGATGTAGCCCACTTGTCACCCTTTCCGGCTTCATCCTTGTTATAATCCTCCATTTTCTTGGCGATGTAATCATCTTCCTTGTCAAACTTCCCTACAGCCATACCGCTGTAATCGAAAGTTGCCAGCATCTTCTGCCCTTTGATAACTCCCAAAGAACCTTTTTGGATCGAGATCTTCTGGGCATCCAGCATCAATCCCGACGATAACATCAGGACGAAAACTGCAACGAATAGTTTCTTCATAGGTTTCTTTATATTTTATACCGAAATTAATAAACATCCGCCAAATGGCAAAATTTTGTTTGCTATTCATAGCTGTGAAGCTACCTTTGTAAGGAGATTTTACCTTAAACAGAGAGTCTGTTGCCCAGACATCCGTCCTTTATATCGACAATTGTTTACCTGCTGGCAGCATTGTTCCCTTTTGCAGCCCTTGCTCAGACTACCGTCGAAGGAAAGGTCACGGATGCCGAAACCTTCGAACCGGTGGTCTTTGCCAACGTGATATTCAAAGGCACTTCAACGGGAGCCCGCACCGACTTCGACGGGAGGTTCAGGATCACATCCGCAGCAGAGTCAGATTCAATAGTGGTTTCTTTCATCGGTTACCAGACGCGCAGTTTCGCCTTTATGCGTGGAACATCCCAGGTTGTCGAGATCCAGCTTCATCCGGCGCTCTATTCGCTGAACGAGGTGAGGGTCAAACCCGGTGAGAACCCCGCCCACCAGCTGCTCCGGAAGATGTGGAACAACCTGGAGACCAACAGTATAAGAGAGTTGGAGTCTTACATTTATAATAACTATTCAAGATCCACTCTTTACCTCAGGAAGTTCGGGAACAGGGAGGCTAAAGAAGATAATACAGGCCTCTTTGCCAGGGAGTACGACCGCTATGCGGTAAGCACCGGCGACGAAGGATTTCCTGCACTGCCATCCTACATCACCGAGTCTGTGAGCAGCCATCATTACCTGCGATCGGCAGGAAGGGAATACAAGGTAATAAAGGCTGTCAACTCCGAGGGCATGGCTTTCGAAAACACCGATCTCATTTCCCAGCTCATCACAAAGCAGGAAGAGTTCTACTTCCCCGACAATACGGTAAGGATAATCGACAAGGATTTTATTTCACCGGCTTCCCGCTTCGGACTTCTGTATTACAGGTATTATATCGCCGACACGGTAATCCTCGACGGAAAATACCGCTGCTATGAGCTCCGGGTGATCCCCAAATCAGATGAAGGTCCTGTTTTCAGGGGATCAATCTGGATCAATGACACCACGTTTGCTCTCAAGAGGATCTCTCTTGAAGCAGACAGGAAGGCAGAGATAAATTTTATCAGCAGGATAAGGATACAGCAGGATTATGAGCCTTCCGAGGCAGGAGCCTGGTTCCCGGTTCGTACGCGCTTCCTTGCCGATGCGGTCAATATCTTCTTTACAAATTTTTCGGAGAAGTCGGCAATATCCGTAAACAAGCCCTTTGATCCGGATTTTTACGGGTCGGAGCTGAAAGTGGCTCCTGATGCCCGGAATTACAGCAGAGAGTTCTGGGAGTCGAACCGGACCAGCTCACTCGAACGGATCGACAGCCTTGCATTTTCATCTATCGATTCGCTTAAAAGGAATCCGAAAATGAGGATCTCCGCAAAGCTTACAGAGGCTTCGATAAGAGGTTATTACAATTTCGGATGGCTTGAGGCAGGGCCCTGGATACTTTCATACAGCCGCAACAATATCGAAGGTAATCGTTTCAGACTGGGAGGAAGGACAAATGCCTCGTTCAGTAAGACTTTCGTCATGGAAGGTTATCTTGCCTATGGAACTCTCGACAGAAGACTGAAGGGATCGATACGGTCTGAGATTTTTCTTTCAAAAGAACACTGGACGAAATTCGGATTACAATACCACGATGATATTGAAAACACCGGGGCCATTGATGAGTTTTACTCCGGCAGCAGCTTCCTGACCTTTGCATCTTCCTTCGGTGGTTCAGAGCTGATGAACAGGTCACGTCTGGTACGCACCTGGCTCGAGTCGGACCTCACCAGGGGACTGACAGGCAGGCTGGTTTTCACAAGGAGGCACTTTGAACCGGCAGGACCCTTCAACCCGGTATGGTTTACCAATCTGACAAGAACGAAATTATCGGCTTCCTTCACCACCAGTGAGATCGGCATATTATTAAGGTATCAGCCTGCCGCCGTTTATGTGGTCGACGGAGTGCGCCGTTTTCCGGTGAACTTCAACAAGTATCCTGTTTTCCGCTTCGAGTATTTTAGCGGTTATGAAGACATCCTGGGCGGTGATTACAGCTACGACAGGCTCTCGGCAGGTATCTCACATAATTTCAATGCAGGAGGTCTTGGCACTTTCGATTATGAGGTCACCTTTACCAGGGTCAACGGGCAGCTGCCTTTTCCTCTTCTGGTGACCCTGCCGGGAAATGAATCGGTTTTCAGGACATCGCGGACCTACAACCTGATGAACTATGGTGAGTTTGTGCTCGATGAAGCTCTTGAGCTTTACGGGTCGTGGCACATGAACGGGTTGATATTGAACAAAATTCCCCTTATTAAAAAACTACAATTGAGAACCGTCCTTTCCGGGAGGGCTGCTTTCGGGAGCTTTGATGATAAAAGCAATGGGTTCTACGATCCTGTATCAAATCCTGCAGGGATACTTTACATGCTCCCGGGATCAGATCCCGGGACTGTCTTTCATAATTTAAGCTATCGTGAACCTTATATCGAATTGTCATACGGTATCGAAAACATCTTCAGTATCCTGCGTGTCGACCTGGTTCACCGTCTTACCTGGCTTGAAAATCCCGGAGCCCGCAGGTTCGGGGTAATGGTTAGCGGGGTGTTCAGGTTCTGATCTGCACCTACGGTAGTGCTATTACAAACGCATTGCTACAAATATCAGGCGGCTCTGCCGCTTCCGGATACAGGGGGTTTTCGAAAATATTTTCCTTCTAAATGAAAGATGCTCTCTGGTAAAAGCAACAAGGAACCTGTCTGGAAATTACCAAATGTTGAGAGGTGCAGCGCAGCGCACCGATTAATATTTGTAGCTATGAAGGTGGTCAGGAGATATAAGGTGCAGAGCACCGGAATAATAGCAATGAAATTTTTCTACCACAATATATGGGGATTGGTTTTTTATTTGAATGCTGAAAGCTATATTTAAATATTATTTTAACTGAAAACTACATCATACACATTATGGCAAATACTTACACCCAATGTTACTTCCATTTAGTTTTTTCGGTAAAAAATCGTGATTCATTGATAAGAAAAGAATGGAAAGATGAACTGGAAAGGTATATAACAGGAATTGTACAAAACCATAGGCATAAGATGCTGGCAGTGGGGACAATGCCTGACCATGTTCATATACTGATAGGATATAATGTTAACCAGCTGATTCCTGATATCGTTGAAGAAATTAAAACATCAACCAATTCATTCATAAAAGATAAAAGGTTATCAAAATTTAGGTTTGAATGGCAGAAAGGTTATGGCGCCTTCACACATTCTCATTCCCAGATAAATAATGTGGCGAAATATATCTTATCTCAGGAAGAACATCATAAAAAGAGGTCATTCAGGGAAGAATATCTTGAGATCCTGGAGAAGAACGAGGTTCAGTTTAAAGATGAATATGTTTTTGAATTCTTTAATGACATTAATGGTTGGGATTAGATATTTCGGTGCTCTGCACCTTCCGTAGTGATATTACAAACGCATTGCTACAAATATCAGGCGGCTCTGCCGCTGACAAACATCCCAATTTCTTAAACAATTTGTTGAAGCTCATATTACAGAAAGATTCCTGAACGACCAATTAAAGGCTTTTATAGAGATTAACCTATGGTTGGAGGTGCAGAGCACCGATTAATATTTGTAGCTAAGAAGGTGGACAGGAGATATAAGGTGCAGAGCACCGGAATATTTCAGGACCATACGTGTCGACCTGGTTCACCGTCTTACCTGGCTTGAAAATCCCGGAGCCCGCAGGTTCGGGGTAATGGTTAGCGGGGTGTTCAGGTTCTGAATTTCAGCA
>JALONU010000098.1 GCA_025454775.1 Bacteroidales bacterium
TTTTGAACTGCAGACTCCCGTTACGATAGCGCCAAAATATTTTGCCAGCTGAACGGCGAATGTACCGACTCCTCCAGAACTGCCGACTATCAGCACCTCCTGGCCTTTCTGTACACTGCTTTTCTTTTGTAGTGCCTGCAAAGCCGTAATGGCAGCCATCGGAAAAGCAGCGGCTTCCTCAAATGCCAGCTTCCCGGGTTTGTGGATAATTGCTACTTCAGGAGCTATTGCATATTCTGCAAGACCTCCAAAACCGTAGCTGCCAAGATCACCCACCACCTCGTCTCCGGGCTTGAACAAAGAAATATTTTTACCTGTCGATTCCACTCTTCCGGCAATGTCTGCTCCGAATATCTTTCTTTCCGGAATCAGTCCCATCTTCATTGAACGATAATCGGCAGCGTTCAGGGAGACTGCATGCACCTTTATCAATACCTCGTGGTCATTCGGAATGGGTTTTTCAACCTCACGGTAAACAAGCTTGTCAGGATAACTCTTTTTATCATAAACTACAGCTTTCATTTTTTCCATGATTCATGAATTTATAAATTCAATACAAACTCTTTAACCCTTTTAGCATCTTCCCTGGTTCCCGCATCCGGCGAGCCCTGTATCTTCCCTTAGCTTCGATCTCCCACTCATCTTGTTCGTTCTCTCATCCACATAGGTTTCAGCTTCAGTATCTTTTTATACGCCGGACAGCTTTCATCATGTGTCCCCGGCAGGTAACCTATGCTCATGAGAAATTCGTTCACAATCTCTCCGCCCGTGAACCTGAATGTCTTCCTGAAAAGCTTAACCCATTCCGGAAGCGTCATGGGATAATTGAGTTCAAGCCATCGTTCAAATGAGCCGTGTTCCTTCTGAAGTAACATGATAACCTTTGCATTTTCTATGGCCGCATCAATCTTCAGCCTGTTGCGGATTATCCCGGGGTCATTCAGAAGCCGCTCCCTGTCCTTTGACCCGTAAGCTGCCACTTTCGGCACTTCGTAACCGCTGAATGCCCTGCGAAATGATGGTTCCTTTTTAAGTATTATTTCCCAGTTAAGGCCAGCCTGGTTTATTTCCAGGATCAGTCGGCCGAATAGTTCATTGTCGTCATGAAGGGGAAAGCCATAGTGATTATCGTGGTAATCCCTGTGAAGGTCCCGCTTCGGACCTTCAGGAAGAATCTTAATGTATTCGCAGTATGTCATATGAGATTCATGTATTTAATTAGGTTGTAGACTTTGCCTGACATCCACAATGCCTGTTGTTCAGAAAGCAGCGACATGCTATTCCCTGACTGTGGAAATGATTTTGTCAATAGCGGACTTTGTGGATACATATTGATCTATCTTCCCATAATTGCTGTTTACCGCATAAACGATCGTCGTTCCGTCATCGGGGAAGTAGATCATGTTTGCATAATAACCGATCGCATCGCCGCTGTGAAAATAGCAAACTCCCTTTGAAGTGTTCATCCTGAAGATGCCCAGACCGTACTCAATCTCATAGAATTCCGGATCCTGTTCCGAAGGTCTTTCCCAGGTAAGCATCTCCCCAAGGGAAGAAGAAGAGATGATCTGCCCTCCCATCAGCGCCCTGAAAAACTCGTTCATGTCGTAGGCATTCGAGATCAGCCCCCCGTCGGCGCAGTAATAATCCCATCCGCTGTAATAGGTACTCTCGATCACATTCAGGTTGCTGTACAGGTCGATATATCCCCTAACGATATCGTCAGGGACAGGATCCTTGCCTGCAAACTGTGTTCCTGCAAGACCAAGCGGTTCAATTATTCCTTCATCAAATACCTGGTATAAAGGCTTACCTTCAATTTTTTCGATCAGCAATCCGAGCAGGATATAATTTGTGTTCGAATAAAACACATCTTCACTAGGACCAAAATATGGTTGCTGGTTATATGCATACTTTAGAAGGTCCTCAGCATGCCATTCCCTTACCAGGTCGTTCAGGGAAGCTGTCTGGAACTTAAGGTTCTGAATGTAGTTATATATACCGCTGGAGTGATGCAGCAACTGTCGTATTGTTGCCTTGTCAGCATTCCGGATCCTGTCAATCGTTTCTCCCCCCAGGTGATCAGCTATCCTGTCATCAAGATCCAGTTTCCCCTCCTCCTGAAGCTTAAATACTATTGCAGCGGTGAACATCTTGATAGTTGAGCCAACCCGGGTTTTATTGCAGGGTTTCATGTCGACACCATCGTGAAGGCTCGCCTTTCCGCTTGCACCTAACCACATACCGCTGTTGTTCTTATAGACAGCCATTTCTACACCAACTACACCATTCCCTGTCATCTCCTCAAGCAGAGCCTGGTATTTTGAGTTGCCAGGATTTGCCAGGCTTGAATCGGCAAAATTCAGGCTGCAGCTGAAATGCGAAGGATCAATATCCTCGATTCTCCTGCAGGATACGATCAGCAGCAGTAAGAGTGTTATTTTAACGGCGATTCTCATCTGCTTTATTTGCATTGGTAATATGGAACCTCACTCCTGCATGAAGGTTTATATGTGCCATAACAGGAATGAAATCAGGTGAATACGGGTACTCGATCCACGACTGGTACCGGATGAACACCCTGGGGCTGTATTTTGATCCCGGATTCATGTAGTATCCGGCATCCAGGGACAAAGAGGGAAAGAAACGGGCATTTCCTTTATCAGCTTCTTTTTCATATTGTCCGCCTTTGTAAATAAATTCTTCTGTGGTAGCAAAAGTGTGCATAAATCCTATGCCCAGCAGACCCCCGATGGAAAGTCCGGAACCGGATCTGTATTCATATCCGAACTCCGTATTTATGCCTAATCCCTGGTTCAGGTGGTTGTGAAAGAAATAGCTCAGGTTTGCTGTCTGATATATCCGTGAGTGTTTCCACGACCTGTAATCGGTCTCGATGCCTGCCTGAAGCCCCGGGTGGACAGGAAGAGTAATAATTTTCGTGAAGGGAATGGCAGTCGCTTCGTTGAATACGGAAACATTCACAGCATATGCCTTCTCCTGGCCCAGAACAGGAAGAACCGATACAATCATTATTGTAAGCAATATGCTTTGCAACCGGTATGGAATATTATTGATCATTATGATGCTTCTCGCCCGCTGGCTATCTTTAACCGAAAAGTACAATGTAAAAAGGGAATTTAAAAATAAATCCTGATTGAGGGGAAAATATTACTTTTAAGAATCTAAAATAGTTCCAGGATGAATATATTAAAATTATCTGGCGCCATGACTTTACTGATGATGTCATTTGCATTCTTTTCCTGCTCAACCATACCAAAAGGAGTCGTCGCCGTAAGCCCTTTCGACGAAACCAGGTATCTCGGAAAATGGTACGAAATAGCACGTTTCGATTTCCGCTTTGAGAGGAACCTTAATAATACAACTGCCGAATACTCAAAGAATGAAAACGGTACCATCAAAGTCATTAACCGGGGTTATGATACCCTCAATCTTGAATGGAAGAAGGCTGAGGGAAAAGCAAAATTCGCCGGCGATAAAAACACCGCTATGCTTAAAGTATCATTCTTCGGACCTTTTTATTCAGGTTACAATGTCATTGCCCTCGATGAAGACTATAAATATGCCCTTGTATCCGGTTCCAGCCGGGAGTACCTCTGGATCCTGGCTCGGGAAACCACTATCCCCGGCGAGGTTAGGGCTAAGTATCTGGAAATCGCTCAAAAAGCAGGATTTAATACATCTGAGCTTATCTGGGTGGAACATAACAAATAGAAGAATGGTGCTGGGTCCTGGGTACCGGGTGCACCTGCATCTGTTTTTTTAATCTTCGGGATCTCCTTTACCCATCCTGTCAAGTATAAAGGCATATTGAAAGGCTAATTCCTCAAGATAATCGTATCTGCCCGTTGCACCTCCATGTCCCGACTCCATGTTTGTCTTCAGAAGAATAATATTGTCATCTGTCTTCATCGCCCTGAGCTTTGCCGTGTACTTGGCTGGTTCATGAACCCATACCTGCGAATCATTAAGTCCTGCAGTGATAAGCATACTGGGGTACGAAACCTTTTTAATGTTATCGTATGGAGAATAGGACATGATGTACTTATAGACAGACTCTTCGTGCGGATTTCCCCACTGTTCGTATTCCAGGGTTGTCCATGGCAAATTCTCATCAAGCATCGTATTGATGACATCGACAAATGGTACAGCTGCCAACACAACCCTGAATAATTCGGGTCTCATGTTTACAACGGCTCCCATTAGCAATCCCCCTGCGCTGCCTCCGGCAATACCCATAAGTGAGGGGGAAGTGTATTTATCATTTACAAGCTTTTCAGCACAAGCGATAAAATCGGAAAAGGTATTCTTCTTATTCATAAGCCTGCCGTCTTCATACCATTCCTCTCCTAATTCGCTTCCACCCCTAACCTGGGCAATACCGAAGATAAAGCCTCTGTCGACCAGGCTGAAAACAGTCGACCTGAAACTTGCGTCAGTGTTTGATCCGTATGATCCATAAGCATTTAGCATAACCGGATTATGGCCATCTTTAATCAGTCCCTTCCTGTAAACAATTGCCATAGGTACCATTGCACTGTCAGGGGCTTTAGCCCAAAGACGTTCCACGATAAAATTATCCGGATTGAACCCGCCGGGGATCTCCTGTTCCTTCAGTTTTGTATTAGTCCCTTCTTCCGTATCATAATCATACCAGGTTTGAGGACGATTCATAGAAGAGTAATTATACCTGAATTTAGTGGCAGCATATTCACTGTTCATATCCGGGCTGACTGTATAAACAGTCTCCGGAGAATCAATAAGTGAAATTTCTCCGGATGGCAATTTCATTATCCGGATCCCATTCAAACCTTCTGACCTGACATAAAGACTCAGGAATTTATCGAATACCGATATGCTCTGTATCTTAACCTTCGGGTCGTGTTCAATTATAGTTGTCCATTTCTTCATATCACTAAATCCGGAAAGCGGGGCTCGCCACACTTTGAAATTCTTATTCTCGCTGTCTTTGTACAGGACGTAGAAGCACGTTTTGTGATGATGCACTTCGTAAAGAACGTCACTTTTCCTTGGGACAAATACCACCGGTTTAGTCTGCGTTGAATTCGCAGGGATCAGCCAAATCTCAGCGGCGTTGAAACTAAACAGATTGATGAAAATAAAGTCTTTCGTAAGGGATTTTGTTATTGTAATATTGAACCTGTTGTCCACTTCCTGGAATACCAGCTTGTCGGGTTTCTTATCGCCCAGTGTATGTAAATAAACTCGGTCGGACAGGAGCTCTTTATTGACAGCAGAATAAATAATTGTCTTACTGTCGTTGGCCCACTCAAATGAACTCACACCTCTGATCGTGTCGGTGAGAAATCCACCTGTGACCAGGTCCTTTATCCTAAGGTCAAACTCTGCATACGATCCGGTGGTGTTGTACATCAATGCAACTTTACTGTTATCAGGACTGACCAGAAAGCCTGCCAATACGTAAGAGTCGTAACCTTCAGCCAGCTGATTCACATCCAGGATGGTCTCTTCAGCAGCTTCCGGGGCATCCTTTTTTCTCAGGTGGACAGGATACTGGCTGGCAGCAAAAGTCCGGGTAAAATAATAATACCCGTTATCCAGGTAAGGTACCGTCTGGTCATCTTCCTTTATACGGGCTTTCATTTCATTGTACAATTTTTTCTGCAGATCGCCGGTGTGAGCCATAACTTGTTCGCTGTAAGCATTTTCTGCATTCAGGTATTCGATAAACTTCGGATTGGTCTTATCGAGCATCCAGTAATAATTATCAATACGGGTATTTCCAAATTCGTGAAAAGTATCCGGCTTTACCATGGCAACAGGCGGAGCCGTAAAGTCGCTTTGCGTCAGAATGTCTTGTTTCAGGCCGCTCCTGCCGCAGGATAGAATTATGGCAGAAGCTGAGAGCATAATTAGCGAACCGAAGATTGTTCTCATAGTTATTTTTTTTGCTGTCAATAAATTTACGCATAAAAGAATCTTAAGTCAAGATTATTTCAAGGTCCGAAAAAATCTATCTTTGAACAAGTTAATCATAATATTGCCACTGTTATGAAAAGAATCCTTGTATCCGCATTTATAATCCTTTCGTTATGTGCCACAGCTTCACCGCAGACCGATACGACAACCCTTACAAAAGTCGGAGACAAAGCACCTGCTTTTTCCTGTAAAACAACCGACGGCAAGTCATTCGATCTGGCAAAACAGAAAGGCAAGATCGTCCTGATAAACTTCTTTGCCACCTGGTGCGGCCCCTGCAACTCAGAACTACCTGTACTTCAGAAGAATATCTGGGAGAAATACAGGAATAACAAGTCGTTCAGCCTGATAATCCTCGGCAGGGAACATACCGCCGAAGAGGTGAGCGCCTTCGTAAAAACAAAGGGATTCACCATGCCTTTCGCTCCCGATCCGGGAAGGGAAATCTTCAAGCTTTATGCAACCCAGTCCATCCCCAGGAACGTGATCGTGGGAAAAGACGGGAAGATAATCTTCCAGAGCATCGGGTACAGTCCTGAGGAGTTCAAAAAGGTTGAAGAGGTGCTGGCGAGGGAGATCAGGTGAATGAAGGAAAGGAGTGGGTGAGTGGGTGATGGGGTGATGGGGCGAGAAAAATCTGTGGAAATCTGCGGGATCTGCGGGAAATATTGAATTACTGATAATAAATAACATAATGAAAAGAACCATAATCCTGTTATCAGGCATAGTTGCGCTCTGTATTGCTGTATCGTGTAATAATTCTGAAAGGAACGGCCGGCTCGCCGGATCGGCAGAGCTCAGGGCACCGGCATACCCTCTTATTACGATCGATCCCTATACCAGCGCATGGTCGTGCACCGACACCCTCTACAACGATGCAGTCCGGCACTGGACAGGCAGGGTGCATTCCCTCATCGGAGCAATAAGGGTCGATGGCCAGGTTTACCGCTTCCTCGGCAGGGAGATACTTCCGCGCGAGGCACTCCTCCCCTCTGCCTGGTATGAACCATGGGAAGGCAGGTACCGGCTTAAGGAACCTCCGAAGGGCTGGGAAAAGCCCGGATTCAACGACAATGCATGGGAAACAGGAAAGGGTGCATTCGGAACTGCAGGTATGCCAGCTCTTTCAACACCATGGGAAACTGAGGATATCTGGATAAGACGTGAGTTCAGGCTGCAGAAGAATGAAGCCGGTGAGAAGCTTTACCTCGTCTATTCACACGATGATATATTCGAGCTTTACCTCAACGGCAAACAGCTTGTTGCCACCGGGTATGAGTGGCACAGGAATGTGGTGCTTCCCCTCGACAGAAACCTGTTGGCGGACGACGGCAAGAACGTAATAGCCGTACATTGCCACAACCGCACCGGCGGAGGACTTGTTGACTTTGGCATCTTCAGGGATAAGGAAATCAGCAATGCGCTGACGGTAACCGCCGTTCAGAGATCGGTCTCCGTTTCGGCAACACAAACCAGGTATGAATTTGCATGCGGCCCGGTCGACCTTCAGCTAACTTTCCTCTCCCCTATTCTGCCTGCTGAACCCGATATTCTCTCACGGCCGGTAAACTATATTACCTATTCGGCATCTTCTGCCGACAGAAAATTGCACGATGTTGAGATTTATTTAGAGGCGACACCGGAGTGGGCTGTCGATGAAATAGCCCAGGAAGTATCCGTTGACAGGGGACAAACGGGAACTTTAACGTATTTCAAGGCTGGTACTACCGAACAATCCATCCTTGGGAAGAAGGGCGACGACAGGAGGATCGACTGGGGATATTTTTACCTGTGCGCTGAGCAGAAACCTGAAATCACTTATCTGTCAGGTGATTACAATGACGTCAAGGAAATGTTCGCCTTAACCGGGAGACTTGTCCGGGATGAAGGAACAAGGAAAACATACAACATGCACAGGGAAATGCCCGTGATGGCATTTGCCGAACAGCTCGGACAGGTTGGAGGGAAAAGTGCTTCAGGATATATCATGATCGGTTACGATGATATTTATTCAATCCAGTATTTCGGCGACAACCTGATGGCATGGTGGAAAAAGGACGGGAAGGTAACCATGGACGATGCCCTTATCTCGGCATCCTCTGATTATACGGACCTCAGCAAAAAATGTTCTGCCTTCGACAGGAAGCTGTGGAAGGATGCAAAAGCAACCGGAGGAGAAAAATACGCCGGACTCTGTGTTCTGGCTTTCAGGCAGTCGGTAGCTGCCCACAAGCTGCTGAAGGATGACAAAGGAAACTCTCTATTCTTTTCAAAGGAGAACTTCAGTAACGGCTCGATTGGTACCGTCGACGTGACCTATCCTTCCGCTCCGCTGTTCCTGTATTATAACCCTGAATTGCTTAAGGGAATGATGAATCCCATTTTTTATTTTTCGGAAAGCGGAAAATGGACCAAACCTTTTGCAGCACACGATGTAGGAACTTACCCGATGGCCAACGGTCAGACCTACGGAGGGGATATGCCGGTTGAAGAGAGCGGCAACATGCTCATCCTGACTGCCGCAATAGCAAAAGTTGAAGGCAACGCCGGGTATGCTGAAAAGCACTGGGATGTGCTCACACAGTGGGCTGACTATCTTCTTCAGAACGGTCTTGACCCCGAGAATCAGCTCTGTACTGACGATTTTGCCGGTCATTTTGCACACAATACAAATCTCTCTGTGAAAGCCATAATGGGAATAGCCGGTTACGGAATGCTGGCCTCGATGCTCGGAAAGGAAGATATTGCTGAAAAATATTCAGGAGCAGCCATGGAAATGGCTTCAAAATGGATGGAGATGGCTGAAGACGGAGATCATTACCGGCTTACCTTCGACAAACCAGGCACCTGGAGTCAGAAATATAATCTTATCTGGGATAAGATACTGGGTCTCAATATCTTTCCCGATGAAGTAGATTCTAAGGAAGTTGCATACTACCTTACACAACAGAATGATTTCGGACTTCCCCTCGATAACCGGAAGACATATACCAAGTCCGACTGGATAACCTGGACAGCTACTCTTGCAGATGATGATCAGACTTTTGTGAAATTCATCGATCCGTTATACAGGTATGTTACGGAAACTCCCGACCGTGTACCCATGAGCGACTGGTACGAAACCACCAATGCAAAAAAAGTCGGCTTCCAGGCCCGGTCGGTTGTGGGCGGCTACTTCATTAAAATGCTGGATTCAAAAATGAGCTCCGGCAGGTAATCGTTGACTTACTGCCGGCTACCAGCTACTCTTAGCCACCGTAGCTTCAGCGAAGATGGCCGGCCACCGGGTATACAAATATCGGTACGATAACCGACCAAAGTACCAGAACCACCGATCCTATGATTGAGTAATAAATCCCCCAGACGATGAAGGGGCCGCCTAGAGTGTATACCCAGATGACAAATGAAATTGTAGTAACTGTAAGCTGAATGACATTGTTCACCCTGCTTATCTTTTTAAGGTATACGGGGGTAAGGATCAGCAGGATAAAGAAGACTATCTGTATCAACACAGGTCTCATTTCAGCCTCGGCGACAGTGCCGGGAAAGGCTTTTGCCTGGATGTTTCCTCCTGCATAGCCAAGGATATTCGACAAAACCAGGTATGCACCGATTATCTCCGACGGTATAAGCTTTACCAGCTTGTCATAATAAGGCTGTGTGTTGTTTACTTCGCGTGCCATTGGATTTGAGATTTGGTTATCATGTTTACCTGTTGCCAGGTCCGTAAAACTCTAAACAGTTTCTTCCGAGGACTTTATCCCTCGCCTCTGAAGGCATTCCTGAAAGATACCCGTTCACTATGCCAATAACGTCTCCATATTCGCCTGCCAGACGGCATACCGGCCAGTCGCTACCTATCATCAGTCTTCCAGGTCCGAAAGCTTTAAAAACGATATCGAGATAAGGAAAAAAATCTTCCGGCTTCCAGTTATTTATGTCTGCCTCGGTAACCATTCCCGAAAGCTTGCACCAGACATTAGGATACTGTGCCAGCCTTGTGACATCTTCTTTCCAGGGATTTACTATATGGTCTTTAATGAAAGGTTTTGAAATGTGGTCAAGACCGAATTTCTGTCCGGGGAACATTGATATAACTTTCTCAGCAACAGCCAGATGCCTTGGAAATAAAAGAAGGTCGTATGTAAGACTGTAATCCTTTAGTATGCTAATCCCCTTGAGAAAATCATCCCTGAGCATAAAATTATCGTCAGGCTCGTCGTGCACAACATGCCGTACTCCGACAAGTTTCGGGTTTTTACAGAATTCATCAAGTTCTCTTCGCAGGCTGCTTTCCGAACAAAGGCCGACCCAGCCTACCACACCCTTAATGAAATCGTGCCCGCCGGCTAACTTAAGAAGCCACCGGGTTTCCTCAGGCGTCTGCCGTGCCTGTACAACTACCGACCCTTCGAAGCCGTATTTTTTTAGCTCAGGAAGTAAGTCTGCCGGCAGATAATCGCGTTTCAGCACCTTCATGCTCTCATCTATCCAGCCGTATTCTGCACTGTTATAGATCCAGAAATGCTGATGGGCGTCGATCTTCATTCGCTGAACTTCAACATGATCTTCAGATGTTTATGAGGCTCATTTTCGAGCATCTCGAACGCCTCCTGTGTTTTTGAAGGATGCAGGACGTCGGTTACAATTGCATCCGGTTTAAGCGTTCCCCTGTTCATATTGTCTATTGTTTCTGCAAACTCTCCGTGTGAAACGCGTGATGTCAAAATCATGCCTTCCTTCCAGATAAGCTCCTTCATCACAATGGGTGATGGTTCGGATGAAAGGCCGAGGACACACACTGTGCCGGCTCCCCTGATGGCCTGGATGCATCCTCTGACCGGATTTAAGACCCCCGGAATTTCTTTTGTATGTCCGACAGCTTCGAAGGCAATATCCACCCCCTCGCCTCCTGTGAGTTCCTTTATCTTTTCAACCGCGTTCGTCCTTATAGCATTAATTACGTGTATGTCGGTATAGGCTTTTTTTGCCAGTTCAAGACGTTCATCAAGTATATCCACCATTATCACTGTGTTCTGAGTCTTTGTTCTTACGGCCTGAAGGATACTCTGCCCTACCTTCCCGGCACCCCAGATCACTATCCTGTCACCCGTACATACTTTGGCCCTGTTGCATGCGTGGAATCCTATGGAGAGCACTTCCACGAGAGCCGCATGCCTGTCGGATATCCTGTCCGTAACCTTGTAGAGCATGGTTTCCGGCACTTTCATGTACTCGCTGAAACCGCCATCGAGGTCTATCTACCAGCTTCAGCGTAGAGCATGCAGGATAATGTTTTCTTTTGCATGCCGGGCAATGACCGCACCAGATTATGGGATCAACAGCCACCCTGTCGCCAACTGTGAAATATTTAACAGCAGGGCCGGTTTTAAAAACTGTACCTGCAAATTCGTGTCCCTGGATCAACGGCACACTGGTGCGCGGATGGAACTCCCCCAGGAAAACATGCTGGTCGCTTCCGCAGATGCAGGCATAGCCTACCTTTATCAGAACTTCATTTCCTGATATCTCCGGAACATCCACCTCTTTCCATTCAACTTTCCTGTATTCGGTGAGCACCGCAGCTTTCATCTTCTTCATAACCGGAAAAATTATTTTCAGACATCAATGACAATCAAAGATATGGATAATTTTTATCGATGAGGTTCTTCCCAATCATATCCTTCCAGAAATCATCGGGGATGGAGGTTTCAACCGATTCCA
>JALONU010000099.1 GCA_025454775.1 Bacteroidales bacterium
CCTATCCTGCTCATCTCCGCTCCCATCCATGCGGAATTCGTGTCGACAGTCTGGCCTATGAGGAGCTCATCGCCGATAGTGATTATCTGGGCTTTCATGTCCTTTTTGCTGGATCTCAAAGGTATAAAAAAATACCCTCCTTCGCTAAAGCTACGGAGGGTGAGAGCGGGAAACGAGACTCGAACTCGCGACCCTCAGCTTGGGAAGCTGATGCTCTACCAACTGAGCTATTCCCGCGTTTTCCGATTTCGGAAGGTTGATTTGCGAATTCGGATTTGTTCCTCCATTCCGAACTGTCGGCCAAATTTATCAATAATTCCGAAATCCGGTCTTTCAAAAATCCGAAATCCACAATCCGAAATCCGCAATCTTCTGAGCCACCTCGGGGACTCGAACCCCGGACCTGCTCATTACGAATGAGCTGCTCTACCAACTGAGCTAAGGAGGCAATTATTATTACATATTTAAAAGAACCCCGGACCTTCCCGCGAAGCGGGATGCTCTACCTCCCGATAGCTATCGGGATGAGCTAAGGTGGCGTAAAACGCCGCAAATATATGATTTCATTCCAATTTCTCCAACCTCTGCAGAAGGGGCGGATGAGAATAATGGAAAAAGACATAAACAGGATGAGGCAGCATGTTTGAAAGGTTCTTCACTGAAAGCTTTTTAAGCGCTTCTGCAAGATGAACCGCTCCATAATTCTCCCTGACGAACCTGTCGGCTGCAAATTCGTGCCTCCTTGATACCACATTGGTCATCAACCCGATTACCAGAGAAAGCGGACTGTACAATATCCCGAAGACCACGAGTCCCAGGTGGAAACCCGGCTCGTCAGCACCAAGAGCCCGTGAAAGCTCCGGGTTTCCGGCGACAAGAGAAAACAGGAAAAGCATAAGTCCTGTGACGGCAAAAGAAGTCAGCATGCTTAAAAGAACATGATGTTTCCTGTAGTGTCCTATCTCGTGAGCTAAAACAGCAACGATCTCCTCCTCAGTCAGTTCTTTCATGAGAGTGTCGTACAGGACTATCCTCTTTTTCGGACCAAACCCGGAAAAATAGGCGTTGCTTTTGGTACTCCTTTTTGACCCGTCGATGACGTAAATGTTCTTAAGCCTGAAACCTGTTTTTACTGCGAAAGCTTCTATCTTCTGCCTTAGCGATCCCTCCTCAAGCGGGGTCTGCTTGTTGAAAAGCGGTACTATAAGCTCCGAGTAAAAGAAATTCATGAATACCGAAAAGAGAGTTATCAGTCCCCAGGCATACAGCCAGAAAAGGGAACCTGTTTTGTAGTAGAACCAGGTGATCAGTCCGAGAACCGGGGCACCTACAAGTACGGCAATGAACCAGGACTTTAGATGATCAGTTATAAAAGTCCTTATTGTCATTGTGTTAAAGCCATACTTCTTTTCGATCACGAAAGTGTCATACCAGCTGAAAGGTATATTTATCAGATCGGAAGCAAGTCCTATGATCCCGAAAAAGAGCAGGGAAATTATTACCAGGTTAAGGCTAATACCCCGTGCTGCCGTGTCGACAAGAGCAAAACCTCCGGCAATGATCATGGCAAGCACCACCGCCAGGTTGAAAAGAGAGGACCAGAAGGAGAGTTTCCTGTTATCCCTGTCGTAGTTTTGCGATTTTCTGTAATCTTCTTCCGGGCAGATGCCTTTAAGCTTAACGGGCAGGCTGTCGGACCACATCCTGCCGTTAAGGTATTCAAGGTATCTTTCGAGCAGGAACCCGGCGACGGGAATAATAATGATCAGCAGGAGTAAGAGATTGAGCATAAGATGAAAGGGCATATAAAAAAAAGAAGCAGGGTGTCTGTTTAAAATAGTGTGGAATAAATATGTCTCGCTGCATTTCCTCGTGCTAAAAGGATAGACACCCTGCGATTCTGTAAAGATACAAAATATTTTTATGTTAACATGCCTCCGCAGACATGAATTATTTGTCCGGTGACATATGAGGAGAGGTCTGAAGCAAGGTAAAGGGCTGTATTTGCCACATCCTCAGGTGTTCCTCCCCTTTTCAGTGGTATTTTGTTAGTCCACTCCTTCTTCACGTCTTCCGGAAGCTTTTCGGTCATTTCGGTAAGTATGAATCCCGGTGCAATTGCATTGCATCTTATATTTCTCGAACCGGTCTCCTTAGCCACGCTTTTTGTAAAACCAATTATGCCTGCCTTGGAAGCAGAATAGTTGCTTTGCCCGGCATTTCCTGAAACTCCTACAACGGAGCTCATATTGATTATAGATCCGCTTTTCTGGCTGATCATCACCATTATGGCTGCACGGGTAAGGTTAAACACTGATTTGAGGTTGACAGCGATTACGGCATCCCATTGTTCCTCTGTCATTCTCATCAGCAGTGTATCCCTGGTTATCCCTGCATTGTTAACGAGTATGTCAATCCTTCCGAAGTCTCTTACCACATCCTTCACAACCTGCTGCGATTCTTCGAATTTTGCAGCGTTGGAGACATAGCCTTTTGCTTTTGCCCCGATAGTTTCGAGTTCCTTTACAGTACTCCTGAATTCATCGTCGTCGGCGATATTTGTCAGGGCTATGTCGGCTCCTTCACGTGCATAAAGCACCGCTATGGCCTTGCCTATTCCCCTTGAAGCCCCGGTTATGAGGGCTGTTTTTCCGTTTAATAATCCCATGGTTATATGTTTAAGATTGCGGCAAAGATAGAAAAATTTTAACCCCCCAAACCCCCTTAAGGGGGGCCTTCTCAGCCCTGAGCCCTGAGAACACCTGCAACCGCAGCCCCAATATCTGCCGGCGATTCGACGACATGGATCCCGCATTCCCTCATGAAGGCCATCTTGGCAGCAGCAGTATCGTGCTTCCCTCCGATGATGGCACCCGCATGGCCCATCCTTCTTCCCTTTGGCGCTGTTTGCCCGGCAATAAATCCTACTACTGGTTTCGTTCCGTGGTCCCTGATCCATTCAGCTGCTTCGGTTTCCATGTTCCCGCCTATCTCCCCGATAATAATGATGGCTTCGGTTTCCGGATCTTCCATCATGAGTTTCACCGCATCCAGCGTTGTGGTTCCGACCACCGGGTCCCCTCCTATCCCTATCCCGGTAGACTGGCCCAAACCCAGTTTTGTAACCTGGTCCACTGCTTCATATGTAAGTGTTCCCGAGCGGGAAATAATGCCTATGGAACCTTTCCTGTGGATGAACCCGGGCATGATGCCCACTTTTGCTTCGCCCGGCGTTATTATTCCCGGGCAGTTTGGCCCAATAAGCCTGCACGGAAGTGGACGGAGGTAGTCGCGAACCCTTACCATGTCCTGAACGGGAATCCCTTCCGTTATTGCTACAATAAGCATTATGCCGGCATCAGCAGCTTCCAGTATTGCGTCAGCGGCGTATGCAGGCGGCACAAAGATCACCGACACGTCGGCGCCCGTTTTTGCGACAGCCTCCCTTACAGTGTTGAAAACCGGCAGTCCGAGATGTGTCTCTCCTCCTTTTCCCGGTGTAACACCTCCAACTACTTTTGTCCCGTATTCAATCATCTGGGTCGCATGGAAAGTGCCTTCGCTGCCGGTGAATCCCTGGACTATGATCCGGGAATCTTTGTTTAGCAGTATGCTCATATGTTGCAGATTATTAGTATTTTAAAAGCTATAATGCAATAAATGGTCAATTCCTTCGTATTCTCAAATGTACCTAAAAATACACTCCTTTTATCTATCTTTGAAAATAAAATTATCGATATGCCGATGGTCAATATTGATCCGATATTATATATAGGTATTTCACAGTCATTTTTTGCCCTTATCCTTGTGCTTACCAAAAAGCCTTATACAACAGCAAACAGGCTGATGGCTGCATGGCTCTCTCTTATCTGCCTTGAACTTCTGATCGCGCTTCTCAACTCCAGGGTAATTGAGATGTACTCCTTCCCCTTTGTCTCATTCACCTACGGACCGCTCCTCTATCTTTATGTCAGGGCTATGACAAAGTCGGACAGGAAACTGAACTGGTATTCAGCACTTCATTTTATACCTTTTATTGTCTTTCTAGTTGTCTCGGTGGTTTTCAGGGATATTCCGCTGATGAAAGACCTCAGGAGTTTCTTTGCCCCCGACAGGTTCATTTCACTGAGGCTTGTTTACAGCACGATAATGTTCCTTTCCGTTACCATCTACAGTACGCTGGCATTCATTGAGATAGGCAGGCACCAGGCTTATCTTAAAACCATCCTTTCATATACCACAGGAAAGATAACCCTGAACTGGCTGAAAGTCTTTTCAATAAGCTTCTATGTCGCCTTCCTTATCCTTTTCATCCTTGGCGGACTTAACATGATCGGAGATTTCATTCCATTCGACCCGTACTTTATCGTCTTTGCATTCATCACGGTCTTTACCATAGTCTTCAGCTTCTATATAATCAACCAGCCTGTTATCTTCGGACAACAAGTCGCGATAATGAACGGGGAGGATAAAAAGGATGGCGAGAAATATTCGAGAAGCGGCCTCAGGGAGAAACAGGCACAGGCTTATCTTCAGAAGCTGATAAGGTTCATGGAAGATGAGAAGCCTTATCTTAACCGCGACCTGAGCATCCAGGACCTGTCTGATTCCACCGGAATACCCAGGCACCACATTACCCAGGTGCTCAATGAGACCCATGGCAGGAACTTCTTTACCTTCATCAATGAATACCGTGTAAAGGAGGTCATAGAACGCTTCAGCGATCCGAAAAACAACAATTTCACGATACTTGCCATCGCATACGATTCGGGTTTCAACTCAAAAACAACTTTCAACGCCATCTTCAAAAGCCAGACCGGCATGACCCCGAGTGAATACAGGGAAAAATCGACCGGAATAAGGGAATAAACATAATCCATTGTAATACAGGATTTGCAGTGTTCATCCCAAGCGGGACGAACCTGCTGTGACCTGAAAGAAGGTACGGGAAAGCCGGTTCAGACGACCGGCATTTACTGATTGTGTTCCTTTGTCAGAAAAAAGGAATGAAACAGCTTTCTTTCAGGTTAGCCGCCCTGCTGTTTGCGGTCCCGGTATTGGCCCATAGTCAGAATGACCTCTCAACCGGTTCTGGTACAGAACCCGGAATCAGGAACATAAGCGGTTTTGTACGGGGCGGCTTTTATTCAGGCGTCGATGATGCAGATGATAAGATAACCATTCCGAGCATATATTCCGACCTCAGCATTAAGGTTGAAGCCAGTGACGGATCACGGTACAGGGCTTATGCCGACTTCAGGTACAGGTATGGCTCAGAGTTCAGTGAAAATGTGAGCAGGCCGGAACTCAGGGAAGCATATGCAAGCTTCATGGGAAACAGATGGGAACTGAGCGCCGGTCAGAAGATTGTCAAATGGGGACGGGCGGATTTTACGAATCCTACCCAGAAGCTCAGCCCGGGAAACCTTATCTCCCGGTCAACAGACAAGGAAGATATAGACCTCGGGAACCTTCTGCTCCAGGGACGCTGGTTCCCTGTTAAGGCATTAAGCATTGAGGGAGTAATTGTCCCGCTTTACAGGCCTTCTGTACTGCTCATCAAGCCTATAGAGCTTCCCTCCTACGTCACAATTAATTCTGATGAGTCGCTCGTTACAGACAGGGCAATGGTAAGCTATGGACTGAAGGCCGATTTCCGGCTTCCCCGCATCGACTTCGGTTTTTCCTGGTTTGACGGCTACGATCCGATGCCCGGGATAAAGCTTTCTAACTTCAGCCTGGACACTTCAGGCTACATTCCGTCAATATCGGCGGAGATGACAATGACTCCCTACAAGATCAGGAATGCGGGCTTTGACTTCGAGACAACCTTCGGAGAATTCGGGCTCAGGGGAGAGGCTGCTTGGAGCGTCCCTCATCTTCCTGCTGATCAGAATGAATATGTACCGCTTGAGGAGATCAAATGGGCTCTTGGCGCTGATTGGATGAAGGGAAACTGGAGGATCACGGGTGAATATTCCGGCAAAACCCTGCCGGGATTCGAACCTTCTCCGGTTGAGCCCTTTATCGGCACCGAACTCGATCCTCTCATGCTGGCCCAATTAATGGCTGTGCCGGGCTTCGATCTAAGGGAATATATGCGTGAGCAGACCGGTGCCTTTAACCGGCTTTATAATTACCAGTTGGAAGAGTGGTACCATTCGGCCGCAATCAGGATAGAAGCCGACCTCGCTTTTGGAAAGGTAACACCTTCATTAACAACTCTATATAACTTCACTTCGCGTGACCTGATGATAATGCCGGAGCTTATGTGGAAGCCAGCCGACGGATTGACAATCGTTATCGGAGGAGACTTCCTTTCGGGAAAGAAGGGTTCGTTATACGACCTGGCCGACGAATTCATGAATTGCATTAAGGCAGGAATAAAAGTCAGTTTCTGAAGAATATGACAAAGTTCATTATAAAATTCAGGTGGCTGATAATCAGCCTTTCCGTTGTTACAGGGATAACGATGGGACTCCTTATCCCTTCGTCGGAGACTGATCCGGAGATAAGGAATGCAATTCCGGCCCACATGCCTTCGCGCATCGAGACGGACAAAATTGAGAACGAATTCGGCGTCCAGGATATGGTTATGCTCCTCTTCACTGATTCGATGGTGCTGACAGCCGATAACCTTAAGCTGCTCAAGGAGATAGACAGGGATATCTCAAAGCTGTCGGGTGTAACGAACCGGATATCCCCTTTTACCGTGAAGACAATAAAGAACACCGGCGATATGATGGTGGCAGATCCGCTCATCAGGAGAATACCATCCGATGAGGAATCTGTGGAACTGCTGAAAGAAGATATCCTCAGTAATAAATTTGCCCGCGACATAGTCGTTTCATCCGATTTTACCGCTGCATCGATTACGGCAACGATAAACACCTCTGAAAGGGAAAGCGTGACGCTCGGAAAAATAGATTCACTGGTAAGTGCACACAATGCTGATGATAAGGTTCTGAAGGGCGGGCTTCCGTATATCCGGAGGCATATTATGAAGGATGTAAAGCATGACGGAGTATACCTTGTTCCTATGGCTCTGATTATCATGCTTATAGTGCTTAAGCTTTCTCTTGGTCAGTGGAAGAACGTATTTATGCCTTTTTCGGTCGTCCTGCTTTCAACGTTCATCAGCATGGGGCTTATACCATTGCTTGGCTGGAAACTTTCCATTCTCAGTCTTCTTGCTCCTATCATTCTCATAGCGGTTGCAAACAACTACGGGATATACCTTGTTGCGAGATACCAGGAACTGAGGCTGAGAGACGACATAAGCACGAACGAGGACCTGATAAGGAAGATACTGAAGTCGCTCAATATGCCGATACTTTTCAGCGGGCTGACGACCGTAGCCGGCATACTGGGGCTTCTTACCCATTCCATTATACCGGCAAAACAGGGAGGTGTGCTGGCAGCAACAGGAGTCTCTGCCGCCCTTCTCATGAGCCTTACCTATATTCCGGCTCTTATCTGGCTGAGAGGGAAAAACGGAAAGGGAATACAGCCGGAAAGAAACACTGCGAAAGGCTTCCGGAAACTGCTGGAATCACTTTCATCACTGGTGGTGGGACATCCGGGGAAAGTTATTGCGGTACTGGTCTCGCTTACGATCATCATGTCTGCAGGGATGCTGCTTCTGAAGACCGAAACAAACCAGGAGTTCTTTTTCCCTAAAAAAAGTCCCGTAAGGATTGCCTCTAACCTGATAAATGAAAAATTCGGAGGGTCGCAGACAATTTCCGTTATGGTCTCGGGAGATATTAAAGACCCCCTTGTGATGCAGGGAATTGACAGGCTCACGAGGGAAGTCGAGGCAAGCAAGGGTGTCGGACAGGTGTTCTCCATTTCACAGGCTGTCAGGGAGATGAGCAAGGCTATCTACAGTGTTGATGAAGCCGGGTACGACGACATACCGGGATCCCGCGAAAGCATAGCCCAGATGTTTGAGCTTTACAATATGAGTGGCGATCCTGACGATTTCAGCCAGATGATGAACCTTGAGAATACGAAGGCTCATATTCTGATAAAGCTCTCTGATCCGTCACACCAGGTAATTAAATCGGTCAGAACAAGAATTGAGGAGATAAGCTCTGAGCTGCCGGCAGAAGTAACTATCGGCGGTTATGCAATAATCATGGCCGATATGGCACAATCGCTCATAAAAGGCCAGGTATATTCGCTGGCATTTGCCCTGGTAACAGTCCTGCTGCTGCTGATAATTATCTTCAGGTCGTTCAGGGGAGGACTGATTGGGATTATACCGCTGGCTTCGTCGGTTCTCATTCTGTTCGGCTTCATGGGTTTTGCAGGCATAAAGATAGACAGTGCCACAGCCCTGCTCTCCTCCATCATGATAGGTATGGGCGTTGATTTTACAATACAGTATATCTGGTGCTTCAACAGTCACCGCAGCCGCGGTCTGTCAGTAGAAGATGCGACCCGGGCCTCAATAGGCAATATAGGCCGCAGCATCATCATCAATGCCTTCACGGTAATGGCAGGCTTCTTCCCGCTTGTGTTCTCCGGTTTCATGTCGATAAGGTTTTTCGGATACCTTGTGATCATATCAATTGGTTCGTGCCTGATCGGTGCCCTGTTACTGGTACCTGCCATAATCATGAAATTCAGGCCGGCATTCCTTGACAAAGACTTTGCTAAAACAAAAATCAGAAAATATGAAAAAAGGAATCATAATATTAATGTCAGTACTGCTGCTTTCTCACGCCTCAGGCCAGCAGCCGGCTGCAGACCAGATACTGAACAGATCGCGTGAGCTGTCGATTATAAGTTCCATGCAGGCAACTATAAGCCTGTCGATAGTTGAAAAAAACGGCGCTTCACGCAGCAGGACAATAGCAATGACTTCCAGGAGCTATCCCGGAGGCCTTGAAAAGAGGTTTATCAAATTCCTGGAGCCGGCAGATGTGAGAGGAACGGCTATGCTGATTATTGACAATAAGGATGTTTCGGATGAAATATGGATCTACCTGCCGGCACTGAAGAAAACAAGGAGGATATCTTCTTCGGAAAATGCGCGAAGCTTCATGAGCTCGGAATTCTCCAATGCCGACATGGGTTCTCCAAACCTGGCTGATTTCAGGAACAGGCATATCGATGGATCCGGGACGAACAACACATGGATAATAGAGAGCATTCCTGTCGATGAGGACAAAGCTGATGAATACGGGTATTCGCGAAAGATAAGCTACATAAGCATGGACAAGTTCAGGGTGAGCAGGATGGAATTTTATAACTTCGACAACAAGCACTTCAAGACTATTGAAATTACCGAATTCCACGAGATGCCTGAAGGTAAATACATGGTTTCCAAAATGACCGCGGTGAACCAGATCAACGGCCGCAAATCGGAGATATTCTTCAGGAACATAAGCGACAACATCAAGGTTGAGGATTCTTATTTCAGCGTGCAGAACCTGGAACGTTAGTCGGCAGTTGGCAGTTGGCAGTTGGCAAATATCCGAAATCCGAAATCGCCAATCCGAATTCCGAAATCATCCCCATTTTCATAACTTTGCACCTGTTAAACGCCACAGGTGTTAAGAGCAGAGGAAACCATATGCGCACCCGCCACAGGCAGCGGAGGAGCTATCGCCGTAATAAGGATGAGCGGTGCTGATAGCATAGCCATCTGCAGCAAGATCTTCATTCCCTTCGACAAAAAGATAATTCTCGCTGACCAGAAAGGCTACACCATTGTTTACGGGGAGATAATATCAGGTGATGAGATCATTGACGATGTGCTTGTGAGCGTCTTCAGGGAGCCTCACTCCTACACCGGCGAAGATGCGGTGGAGATATCGTGTCATGCATCGCGGTTCATACAACAGAAGATCCTGGAGCTGCTGATAAGGAACGGGGCGGTTGCTGCTATGCCCGGCGAGTTCACACGGAGGGCTTTTGTGAGGGGAAAGCTTGACCTTTCGCAGGCAGAAGCTGTTGCCGACCTTATCGCTGCAGAGTCGGAGAAGGCACACAGGATAGCCATCAGCCAGATAAGAGGCGCTTTCTCCGATGAAATTAGCAAGCTGAGGGCAGATCTGCTCCATTTTGCATCGCTGATAGAGCTGGAACTCGACTTCGGCGAGGAGGATGTTGAATTTGCCGACAGGAAAGAACTCCGGGAGATCGTGAGCAAGGTATTGTTGGTAACCAGGGGGCTTACTTCCTCTTTCAGCGTTGGTAATGCCATAAAGAATGGGGTTCCGGTTGCCATTACCGGCGCACCGAACACAGGCAAGTCTACACTACTCAACTACCTTCTGAATGAAGAAAAGGCGATAGTTTCGGAAATACCAGGCACTACCAGGGATTATATAGAGGATACTGTAAACATCGACGGAGTGCTTTACAGGTTTACAGATACTGCAGGACTCAGGACCAGCAGCGATATCATCGAGAACCTTGGAATAAACCGGACTTATGAGAAGATAGAGCAGTCGAGGATCGTTCTGCTGGTGGCTGACATAAATGAAGGAATGGCTGGCCTGGAGGGTGTTCTGAAAGAGATTCGCCAGGAAATCTCGGGTCAGGGCAAGGATCTGGTTATCCTTATGAACCAGTGCGACACTGATGACGGATCCCGCAGAAGAAATATTGAAGCAAGCCTGGGGCTGGCAGAGAAAGAGTCGGCGTTGTTCATCTCTGCTAAAACAGGTGAGGGCATAGCTGAACTTGAAGGATTGCTGGGCCGGCTGACAGGTACCGATAGTCTTCTTTCGGAGAATGTAATTATATCAAATGCAAGGCATTACGAAGCACTATCTAAGGTGACTGAAAGTCTTGAGAGAGTTCTTTCGGGTCTGGATGAGAACCTGCCTGAGGACCTGATAGCGATAGACGTCAGACATACCATACATTACCTCGGGGAGATAACCGGTGAGATCACCACAGATGAGATACTGGGGAATATTTTCAGGAATTTCTGTATCGGGAAGTGATTGTAATTACTTTACTTTTTTTTTCTTGATCAGGTTCCTCACAAGACTACTCCTTAGCCAGCTATTGATTTAATAGTTACTAAAGCGTTCTGTATCCAGTAAAATGCTCAAAATATCTAAATCATGATTTATCATGGC
>JALONU010000100.1 GCA_025454775.1 Bacteroidales bacterium
TGCAGTCCTGCAGTCGTGCAGTCGTGCAGCCTAGCAATCGTGATGTCGTCCGGGTATACGATATACTGGTATAGCCGGACCGCAAGACCGCAAAACCGCAAGACTGCAAGACTAATTTCAGGCTCCCGTCTTGTTCCTGACGTACTTATAGATAACCTTTCCTTCAATATTTATAAAATACATCGACAGGTCAGTTTTTGTCGCGCTGACTATGCTGAATCCGGGGGAGGATGCAGTAAATTGTGTCATTGTATTTGTGGCTGCTGGACGTACTGACGAGCCGGCTGTATTCACGAAATAATCAATGATTCCTGTCGAGTCCTTCAGGTGCTGAAATATATGATCATGTGCTCCGATGAAAAAGTCAACATCATGCTTCTTCATTACCGGAAGCAGGTACTCAACCAGCTCTTCCGTATTCTGTCTCGAAGGATGTGCGCTGTAAACAGGGTGGTGCCCTAAAAGGATCACCCAGTCTTCTTTTTCGGCAGAAAGAACGCTGTCGGCCCAGGAAACCTGCTTCCTGGCAGCTTCAGGAGTGTATTTTTCATCGGGGCTTCCGAAACCTTCCACCATCGAATAGGTGTCGAGTATTATCAGCCTGATGCTAACATCGTTCCTGGTTTTGACCAGGGTATAATAGGGCGCAGGCATCTTCCACCTGCGACTGATATTGGAGTAATCGATCTGGGCCTGTATGTTCCCCCCATGATCGTGGTTGCCGAGAGCAGGATACCAGTCCACATTAAGCGAAGGATGAGTATATAGGTTTTCATGGCTGAACCACCAGAGCGGATCCGACACGCTCTGGACTCCGGCTGTCTGAAAGTTGTCCCCTCCAGTTACCACAAACCTTATGCTGGCATCGTCAGCAACCTCTCCCATCATTTCAGCCACTTCCTTCTGGTTCGAATGCCCGTTCCTGCCATGATCGCTTATCACAATGAAGTTCAGTGAGGAACTCCCCGGAAGCTCTGTGGTTACAGTCTGGGCAGCAAGAGGCATGCCTGCCATTATCAATGCTAAAAAAAAATAATTGTGTTTCATCCTAAGTTACGCAGTTCTAGTTTATTTTCATTTTCAATGCTATCAGCTTTTCAATTTCCGAAATATCATTTGTATTTCCCGGCCTGAGTGTGATAGCCCTTATCTGCCCGTACCTTGGGCCGGTCATATACTGATCCTTAAGATCATCCCTGATGGCGCTTGCCCTTATCGCAGGTTCTGCCTTGCCTCCGAAGTAAAAAGTGATCCTGAAGCCACCCTCCAGAACCGAAGCCCAGAAGATTGTTTTCTTCTTCCGGACCACCTTGAAAAGCCACTGTTTTCCGTCGTTGTACCAGTTCCAGGTTCCCTTCGTGTCATCGCAGCTTTCGCTGATATAACTCATCACTGACTGCCACAGGTGTCCGGATGCACCAAGATATTGAAGGATAAGATCATCTGTCGGAGGCAAATCCTTATCCTTGAATACAAATTGTTCCTTATCTGACATTGTAATATCGTTTCGGAGTCATTTAATTTTATATTCAGACACTGTCTTCCCGCTTATATCCCTTACATGTGCCGTAAGTCCGGAGGGACCGGCTTTCACTTCGACATAGGAATTATTTGAATTTACCAGCAGGGCATACCCGAATCCCGATTTATCCGCCGGGAGGAACGCATTTCTGTGGATATGGGCGCTTATCATAAGGTCGATGCCTGCACCCTGAAGTACCGGGCCATATTCCTTCGAGAGCATAGTCATTGCATGATTCTGTTTTTCAGCCTTCTGGATCGGCATGTGAACCATAACAATCCTGAACTTTGCCTTTCGGAATGCCTCGCTCTTAACTTCCTCTTTCAGCCATTCAAGCTGTCTGAGCCTGTACACGTCATAGTCGGCAAGCCCGTAGTAGTACCTGTTGTTGTCAGGTTTATCTTCCCCGCAGTCGAGAACTGTGAAATGAACCGGACCGTGATCGAATCCGTAATAAAACCTGTCATCCCTGAAATCAAACCACTTCTTAAGTTCCCTGGCGGCAAAACCCCTTGTCTCATGATTTCCCCTGACGTAGAAAAAAGGTTTTAAAGAGGCAAAATAATAGGCTGCAGAATCGAGAAAATAACCGTAAAGCTCTTCAGTATCCTGCAGCCAGTCCATCATATCGCCGTTGAAGAAATAAAAGTCCTGTGCTTTGATGTCGTTATGCCTCAGGTATGAAGCCATTTTCCCCGAAAGCCCGTGCACATCGTTGAAAACGGTGAAGTCGACGTCCGGGGCTGCGGCAGGGAAGGTACTGAAGCTGATGCTTTTCCCCAGCACTGTATCGCCGTAATATACCTTGTACGCCTGGTATTTCAGAACCTGAACTGAATGGAGATTGTACTTATAGCTGGTTCCGGGTTGCAGACCGTCCACCCTTACCTTGTGAAGGATTCCGCCTCCGTCGATGATCCCGTCGGTGCTGTTCCTTACAAGCCTTGAGGATCCGTCGGGAAGGGTAAGCACTATTCCGGGGATGGCCGGTTTATTGGTGGTCCAGATGACAGTTACTCCGCCGGCACCCATGTTCTGAAGCCAGGGACCATGGGTGACCAGGAAATTATCATTATCAGGGATTTGTGAGTGTAAACCCGTAAAAAAGCACAGGTATATCGCCTGCAAAAAAAATATTCTCCTCATACCTGGGTGTTTTGGATTGTAGCATCGGAAGGTTTATGGTCAAGGGAATTCTTCATTTCCATTAGCGAAGTTACACTCCCGTAGCGCCATATCCTCAGAACGCACTTCAGCAGTACAAGAACCTGCGATACTATGAATAACATGAACACGCCGCCGCCTGTGCCAGGTATCCATCTTGCTATAAGGGTTAATGAAAGCCAGGCAAAAAGACCTTGAACAAGGAAGAGGATCAGCATCATTATCCATGATGAAACGATTGTCCGGAATGTCCTCCTGAAGCCGAATCCTATGGCCCTGAAACACGCTGGCTTTTCCTGAGCAGCCTGCCATGCCCTTGCATAATCGGATGCAAGCTGGAATATCAGTGATAAAAGAACGAAAACAATTATTGAGACGATCACTGTGATGAATGGTGCCTTCTCAGATCCCGATCCTGACATTGTAAGAATCAAAACCGGCACCCCGATAAGAATTACCGACAGAAGGTATATCATCACTCCGATAACCAGGGTAATAACCAGGAATGACCAGAAATTTCTCGATGAAGCGCTGAAAAACTCCGCAAAGGAAAACCTCTTTTGCGGAGTTTTGAGGCTGTTGAAAATACCGCCGTTCAGAAATGCTCCGAGGGCAACAGCCAGCAAAACAAGAAGGAACATTCCGGCAGGAAGAGCTGTAATAAGGTTCCTGAACCCTGCACCGAGATCACCGAGAACTTCAATATCTATTCCGTCCCTGAGCCGTTCCGTTATCGTGCTTCCATCCAGTGCAGACCTGACGAATCTTCTGAAGGGCAGAAGGAACAGAGAGGCGGTAAGCAGCGAACCGAGCCATATCATTATTGCTCCCTGCCACGCTTTACCTGTACGCAGCAGGCCTGATGCCAATGCTTTGAAAAGGTTCATATTCTTTTGAATTACAATACAAATGCACTAATGTAAAACTGAAGGAATGCGAGCAGCTTGTTCATGATCCTCTTCACCGGCACCATGTCGGTCTCGTATATCTTGGAATTGTTGATGAAGTTCACATCCATTCTTATCTTGTATTCAGGATCGATCTTTACCCATTTAACCGGGCTTCCGCTCAGGACCTCAAGCTTCTTGTAGCGCTCACGGCCGTCCCATGAAAGAAGCACTTCGTTCCCTTTGCTGAAATGAACCAGAACCTCCACAGGGAGCATCACCTCCCCGATACGCTGGAGCTCTATTGAAGACTTGTACAGCGAGTCACAGACAGCTTTGCCTGCTACGATTGAATCGCCGGACTGGATACGTACTTTGGATGTATCCTGCCTGAAACTGTTAAACGCGGCAACCCTGTAGTCGCAGATACCAGTACCGTAAAGTGTCTGATCGAAGAACCAGTTCATGTCCGGGCCGAATTTATCGCCATGGTTTTTGGATACCACTTCGTTAACAACGTTTATGAAATCTTTTGGCCCGGGGTGTTTGAAAGCCCAGAGTCTGTAATACTCCCTGAAAATATCGTCTGTCGTCTCCTCCCCTACTATTCCCATCAGCGTGAAAAGCCATGTCGAGGCTTTCATATACGACATCATCCCATATGTTCCAAGGGGATAATTCCATGAATACTCACTGTTGCTTACTACCTGCCTGTTGGGAGAATAGACATAGGACGACCTTGCACTTGTTTTGTCTGCAACTTTAAGCAAACGATGGTCGACCATACCGCTGCGTTCACCCCAGTAGTGGTCCATTATCCTCGCCTCGAAGAATGAATTTATGCCTTCATCCATCCATGGATCCTCAAACTCGTTGGTAGCCAGTATTCCCATGAAATAAGCATGTCCGAATTCATGAACTGTCACCATCTCAGGCATATGGATCCATCCGGGCATCATCGGTGCTGAAGAAGAAGTGAAAATGGTGGTATACTCCATGCCTCCTGCACCGGACCCTTTCATTGGCGGATCGACAAATGTCAGGTGCGGCCATGGGAACGGTCCGACACGGTCGGACAGGTATTCAAGTGCATTTTTTACAGCCGTAAACTGTCTTTCAACCTGGTCTTTCCTTTCAGCAGGGATAAGAAGCGTAATGCTGACATGCTTCCATTTATCGGTATATACAGCATAACCCGGCCATGCCGTCCATGCAAAGTCAACGATATCCTCCGCCCTCCAGACTTGTGTCTTATAGGCAGGATCGTCGGGCCAGTCCTGTTCCGAGATTAGCATGCCGCCAGTACCTACAACATAATCATCCGGAACTGTAATATTAACATCGTACACGCTATGGTTGGCATAGAATTCAGAATTGGCATGAAACTGGTGGCAGTTCCAGCCTCCGGACACTCGTGCACGCATTCCTGCAGGTTCATAAACGCCGAATTTCGGGAACCACTGGGCTACAAAGAAATAATCATCGTTATAGCCTGTCCTTCTTATTTTTGAGGGAAGCTTCGTCACGAACTTCACTTTAACTGCAACTGTATCTCCGGGAGTTGCCGGCTCCGGGAGCATAACCTGCACAACCGTGCTGTCGTGAGGATTTCCGTCGTCGGGTCTTATGAAATGCATATATGGAAGCAAGTCCCTGCCGTCGGCCAGCTTGAACTCTTCAATATCTACCCATCCCCATTTCGTTGAATCGCCTGCAGGACCGGATCCGCGATACATGGTTGTTTTGCTGTTCCGGAAGGCATTCATGTAAAGGTGCATCTGGATATCGGGAACCTGATCAGCACCCTGGTTTACCCAGAATGCTTCCATGGTTCCGTGTATCAGCTTCGCAGCAGTATCCAGCCTGGCATCAATCCTGTAACCAGTGATCCTCGGGCTGAGAGGTTCCTTGTTAATCACCTGCGCGGGTGAAGCAAAGGCGAGGATTGACAGGAATATAGCGGAAAAGAACTTTTTCAGGATCATTTGGGCTCTATTGCTTCCTTCGTCAGAACAACCGGTATGGGTCCATCTGGTGATATTGCTGCTCCTGTCATCTTTGTGGAGGTCTCCATCTTCAGTTTTATCTCAACATACTGGCCTTCAAGGTTTACAGCAAAAGACACTGAGTCATTTGAGCATTTCACCCTTTCGCCGGGGAATTTGTAATCGAAATTGCTGAATATGATGCCCGCATTATGTTTCCCCTCTGCAAGGCCGATAACTATTGTTCCCGTCTGGTATCCTTCAGGAGCGGCAGGGACGTCGAATTTCCACTTGCCCACCGGATCCTTTTTCTGATTTGCCTGTGTCTGGGCTGAAGATATAAGGCAGAAAACACTTATGAAAAGTGCAGAAAGTAGAAGACTCTTTTTCATCTTTAATGGATTTTTATTGCACTAAAAATAACATTTTAATATGAATTATACACTTACCAACTCTAATACTTATATTTACGGCCTTGTAAGTGACCGGAAACATCAATGCAGGACCTCGAAAAATACTTCAGCCACTACCGCAGAAATATTATCGGTATCGACTCGCAGTTCAGGACACCGTATGGCACCATGAATCTTATCTATGCCGACTGGATAGCCAGCGGAAGGCTGTACAGGCCGATAGAGAGGAAACTCGCGGACGAGATAGGCCCCATGGTAGGGAACACTCACTCGGAATCATCCGCCACAGGCGTCGCCATGACAGTTGCCTATCACCATGCCCAGAAGATCGTAAAGAAGCATGTGAATGCAGATGACGACGACGTTCTTCTTCTTACAGGCACCGGGATGACTTCGGCAATAGCAAAGCTGCAGCGTATACTGGGTCTCAAGGTACCGGAACAGGCACTCCATTACTGCGCTTTTACTTCTGGAAATTACAGCTCCTGCAAGGATATCCCCAACAATAAAAAACCGGTTGTCTTCCTCACTCACACCGAACATCACTCCAACCACACATCCTGGTTTGAAACCCTGGCCGATGTTGTGCTCCTGGAACCCAATCCTGACCTAACCGTGAATCCTGACTCGCTGAGAAGAGAAATCGTTAAATACCTCGACCGCCCTCTTCTCATAGGTTCATTCTCGGCATGTTCAAACGTTACCGGATATTTTCCTCCCTACTATGAGCTGGCAGAAATTATGCACCTCCATAACGGTTTCTGCTTTGTCGACTTCGCAGCATCGGCACCATATACGGATATAAACATGCACCCTGCAAACAAGCTGCAACAGCTGGATGCGATATTCTTCTCTCCCCACAAATTCCTGGGTGGACCGGGAAGTGCCGGAGCCCTGGTGTTCAGTAAAAAGCTCTACAAGAATCAGACTCCTGATGCCCCGGGCGGTGGAACGGTTAAATGGACCAACAGATGGGGCGGATATAGTTATATCAGCGACATCGAGGTTAAGGAAGACGGCGGCACTCCCGGGTTCCTCCAGGGCATAAAGGCCGCCCTTGCAATAAGGCTCAAGGAGCAAATGGGCACTGACAATATACGAACCAGGGAAGAACAACTGGTTGACACCGCCTTCAGCAGGTTAAGGAAAATAAAGGGCCTTCACATCCTGGCCGAAAACATTGCCGACCGTCTCGGGGTCATCTCATTTTATGTTGATACCGTGCACCATAACCTGATGACAAAGCTTCTCAACGACAGGTTCGGGATACAGGTTCGTGGAGGCTGTTCCTGCGCCGGGACTTACGGTCATTATCTCCTGGATGTGGATTTCGGACAGTCTAAGGAAATCACAGACAGGATCGAAGCAGGAGATCTTTCGCTTAAACCCGGTTGGGTAAGGATCTCTCTTCACCCAACCATGACAGATGATGAGCTCATATGCATAACAGATGCAATACGTGCTGTCACTGAGAACTACGTCCGTTGGTCGGAAGACTACGCTTACGATAAGCACACCAACGAATTCCGCCACCTCAGCTTCCCCGATGCAGAAAGCTCAGTGTACGGAAAATGGTTCGAAATTAACTGAAAAGGTCAGCCTTTGCTTTCTTCCTTCTTTCTGGTGCTCAGGCCAAACGGCATATAAGCCGGACAGACACTGAAAAAACTGGTGATGATAAATACAGCTGCCACGGCAAGCAGTATTATGGCCGTCGTGCCGCCGATTACATCCAGAAGGTAAAGCACTATTACGACAGCTGCAGCCAGTAGCCTGATCATCCTGTCGAGGTTTCCCATGTTCTTTTTCATTGTAGTTTATTCTAAGTTTTTAATCGTCACACCAGTAACAATGCATAATTGAGTTTGTTCATTCTAAATCCCTGTCACTTTATGCCTATCAGTTCACCAAGACTCCTTGACGGATAGAAGATCCTGTACGCTGAGGGCCATGCTCTTGCAAGATACCTGTCCTGGGCATGCCTGATCAGTACAACCAGTTCATCCATTTTCGAATTGTCTCCCCCCGGAACATACCTGTACTCAAGAGCCCTTATGAGCTGAGCCAGGTCGTTGTACCTGCCAAGGTTCTGGGTGAGGGCGTCGAGCCTTTTTTCGAGAGATTTGACATGCACAGGATTCGCCGGCCTGAAAAACCACAACTGGTAAAGAAAATCCTTTGCCCTCTTCCTGAATTCATGGAGATACTCTGCTTTGGGATTGTTGCGACACGTCAGGTACCGGTCGCGGACCTTGTTGTATGTACCTTCAATTTCCCGGAAAATAAGCTTATTGTCAAGTTTCTCCATGTTCCTGAACCTGAGCCTGTAGCCAGCCTTGTCAAGCATCAGGATTATCCGCTGCAGATCAGCCCTGACTGCCGGTGATGGCTCCTCAGGAAGAAGCTGTCTTTTCATAAGTATGGCGAGCTTTTCTTCTCCCTGCAAAGCTGCGAAAACACGCGGATGGTTCTTCCTGAGTTCCTTAAGGGTTTTCCTGTGAACCGTCGTGTCACGGAGAGTTGACAGAACGCACGAGGTCTCCCTGAAGACCTCATACTCCCGTTTATATATTTCTTCATCCGTCTGCAGTGAAAGCAGTTTCATGGCAGCACGGCACTTTTTCATCAGAACCCTTACATCATGCACTGCACCTTCATCCGGCACAGGCTCAATCCTCAGCAGATCAAGTGCATCCCTGATATAAGCCGCTAATGCCGGCTTGACATCCCTGGTTATAACTTTGTGGGGTTCTATGGTTAACATGGCAATTAAAATTACTACATATTTTCGATATCAGCTGAAAAAGCTAAATTTGCTAAACTCAGGTTGAACTAATGGCTAAGAAAACTTCAGGGATGAAGATAGGCATCCTGACCGCCGGAGGTGATTGCCCCGGGCTTAATGCTGCGATACGCGGTGTCGGGAAAACTGCCATTGTGAGGTACGGTATGAAGCTGGTAGGGATAAGCGACGGATTCACGGGGATGATCACCAAGGATTACCGCGAGCTCTCCGAGCGTGACCTGTCAGGGATACTGACGATCGGGGGAACCATTCTCGGTACATCAAGGGAAAAACCGTTCAAGAGCAACGGAAAGAAGAAAAGCGAGCTCAGGAAACCTGATCTCATTAGGGAACATTACGAACAGATGGGGCTCGACTGCCTTGTATGCATCGGCGGCAATGGAACCCTCAAGACTGCAGGCCTGCTGGCCCAGCAAGGCCTTAACGTCATTGGTATCCCTAAAACAATCGACAACGATGTCTGGGGCACCGATATAACTTTCGGGTTCGACTCGGCTGTCAACATTGCGACCGAGGCTATCGACAGGCTTCATTCAACAGCCAACTCCCACAAGAGAATAATGCTGATCGAGCTCATGGGCCATAATGCCGGCTGGATAGCGCTGTATTCAGGCATCGCAGGTGGAGGCGACGTGATACTCATCCCTGAAATTCCCTACAGTGAGGAAAAGATAGCAGACTACCTCCTTCACAGGGCATCGGAGAACAAACCCTATTCAATTGTTGTTGTAGCAGAAGGAATAAAAAATCCCGGCAAGGAAAGATCAGTGGCTCAGTATCTCAGTGGAAAGATTTTTGAAATGACAGGCCTCGAAACAAGGGAAACCGTCCTGGGTTATATCCAGCGCGGCGGCACACCTTCACCAATGGATCGCGTTCTTGCCACAAGGTACGGCACTGCTGCTGCCGACATGATAGCCAGGCATGAATTTGGCAACATGGTAGCCCTTAAAAACAATAAAATAGTTTCTGTACCCCTTTCCGAAGTTTCAGGCCGGCTTAAGCTTGTCGATCCCGACAATCCGCTGGTTGTACAGGCAAGGAACATGGGAACAAGCTTTGGCGACTGACTATGAAAAAGATCATCTTTGTACGACATGGAAGAGCCGAGGACGACTCCGGACTCTCCGACTTCGAACGCTCACTGACCCCGAAAGGCAAGGTCATCTCCCTGCAGGTGGCTAAAAAGTTCAGGGAAAAGGAACCCGATCCCGGACTTCTCATCACCAGCCCTGCTTTCAGGGCTCTCGAAACAGCCTTTATCTTTGCCGGCGAGCTGGGTATCAGCCATGATGATGTGCAAATCGACAGCAATATGTATCACCGGGCAGGCATGAAGCACCTGCTCAGCATACTCGAAAATGCCGCCGGCAATATAGACACTATTACCCTCTTTGGCCATAATCCTGCCATAACCGAGATGCCCGACAGGCTTAGCAAAACAGGCTGTGAATTTCTTACTAAAACAGCTGTAGTATGTATCTCTTTCCCGGTCAGCAACTGGTCTGAGGTCAGGACCGGTTCCGGCAAGGTTGAATATTTCCTGAAACCGGAAAAACTATAATGAGCAAAACATATATACCAAAGGAAATAAGCTGGCTCTCCTTCAACGAGCGTGTGCTTCAGGAAGCTGAAAACAAGGATGTTCCGCTTATTGAGCGATTTAAATTCCTGGGTATCTATTCAAACAACCTCGACGAATATTTCAGGGTAAGGGTTGCCACCCTCAAGAGGCTTTCGCAGCTCGGTTCAAAATCGAAGGATATACTGGGCTATAATCCAAAATCAACTCTTCACAAGGTAGGTGAGATCGTTCTCAGGCAGAACTCACGTTTCGAAAAGATCTATACCTCTCTGATATGTGAGCTTGCAAACCACAATATCCACTTTGTTAATGAGAAACAGCTTTCTCCGGTGCATGCCGAGTTCGTGAGGGACTATTTCATTACCGAGGTAAGGTCGAGGCTCATGCCCTTTATCATCGAGAGCGACAAGGAACTGCCCAACCTTACGGATGATGCGATCTACCTTGCCATCATACTCCGTAAAAAAGGATCGGATAAGAAGCGCTATGCACTTCTCGAAGTGCCGGTTGATGTTCTGCCGCGTTTTGTTGTCCTTCCGGAGGAAGGTGATAATAAATACATCATCTACCTTGACGACGTCATCAGGTTCGGGCTCAGGGACATCTTCTTCATCTTTGACTTTGACGATTTTTCTGCATATACCATCAAACTTACAAAGGATGCAGAGCTGGAAATTGCCGATGATATTTCCGAGAGCGCTGAATTTCGGCCCTGACGACGTGGTTATACCGGCGGAGAGATACCATAACCTGAAAGACTTCATGAGGTTTCCCAGGCTGGGAAAGAAGAAATTCTACTATGAGCCTTACACTACCGTTCCCCACAGGGAGATCCAGACAGGCAGAAGCATATTCTCCGCGCTCAAGAAGAAGGACGTTATGCTGCACTTCCCATATCATTCCTTCGATCATTTCATCGATCTGCTAAGGGAATCATCTATCGACCCCTATGTAACATCAATACAGATAACTCTTTACAGGCTTGCCCGAAACTCAAGCGTAATAAACGCCCTCCTGAACGCGGCGAGGAACGGAAAGCATGTAACTACTGTCGTTGAGCTCCAGGCAAGGTTCGACGAAGAAGCAAACATCAACTGGGGTAATAAACTTCAGGAAGAAGGGATTAAAGTGATTTATGGTGTACCCGGACTTAAGGTCCATGCCAAGCTCCTTCTTATTACCAGGGTAAAGAATGATGTTACCCAAAGATATGCAGCGATAGGTACAGGCAATTTCAACGAGGATACGGCCAGGATATACACCGACCACCTCCTGCTTACAACCAACCTCAAGATAACCAATGAGGTTCAGAAGACATTCAATTTCTTCAATGTCAATTACAGGAAGGACAACTATTACCATCTTGTTCTTTCTCCTTTTGCTCTCAGGAATAAGATGAACCTTCTCATCGAAAATGAGATAAGGAATGCAAGGGAAGGCAAGGATGCATACATTTGTCTGAAGCTTAACAACATAAGCGACACTGAGATAATCAGCAATCTCTACGAAGCCAGTGCTGCCGGTGTAAACATCAGGCTGATAGTAAGAGGAATGATTTCGCTGGTACCGGGTCTTAAGGATGTCAGCGAGAATATTAAGGCTATTGGTATTGTCGACCGTTTTCTTGAACACAGCCGCTTCATGATTTTCTGTAACGGCGGAAACGAAGAGTGCTTTATAAGCTCGGCTGACCTCATGACAAGAAACATAGAGCACAGGATTGAGGTAACATGCCCGGTGTTCGACAAGAGCCTGAAGAAGGAGCTCAGGAAGATCTTCGACATTCTCTGGCACGACAACGTCAAGGCTCGGAGGATCGATGCGGAACTCTCGAACAAGTTCGTAAAACCGGGCAAGAAACCCATCCGCGCCCAGGTGGAAGTATATAACTACCTTAACACCCTGAAACCCTGACACCTTAACGCCCTAACGCCCTTAAACATGAACTTCCCGGTCCTGATCACAGGAAGTCTCATCATAATTATCTTCTCATGGTATTTTTCAGTAAAACATGGACGATATCACGGTATAGCCAGGTTCTTTTCTTTTGAAAGTATATTCATCCTGGTGTTGCTGAACTTCAGGTACTGGTTCAGGGATCCTTTTTCATTCCTGCAGATACTGTCATGGATTTTCCTTTTTTCATCAATTTACCCTGGTATAGCAGGTTACCTGACACTTCATATCAAGGGTAAGCCCGAGGAGAATCATATTGAGAGAACTACCGTACTTGTAAAGACAGGAATCTATAAATATATCCGTCATCCGCTCTATTGCTCACTGCTTCTTCTGGGAACAGGAATCATGCTGAAGCATGCCGGTATTGTGCAGCTGTTTCTGGGTGCAGTTAATATACTGGCCATATATCTGACTGCCAGGATCGAGGAGGGTGAAATGGTAAAAAAATTCGGCCCGGACTATACCGAATATATGTCCGGGACCAGAATGTTCATTCCATATATATATTAGAGGTATACGGCACCCGGCACCATGTTATTTCGCCGTTAGCCATGTGACTACCTTTTCCGATCCGGGCTTCTCCTTTGAATAAAGGACATCCACAAGTTTTCCGTTCTCGTCGATCAGGTATTTCTGGAAGTTCCATTTCACTGCCGAATCCATTACACCGTTTTTCTCCTTTGAGGTAAGCCACTGGTAAAGAGGATGTATGTCGTCGCCTTTTACGGATATTTTCTCCATCAAGGGGAAGGTAACCTCATATTTATCTGTGCAGAACTGTCTTATTTCCTCAGCTGTGCCAGGTTCCTGGTTCATAAAGTTGTTTGCGGGGAACCCGATTATCACAAGCTTCTGGCCAAACTGTTCGTACA
>JALONU010000101.1 GCA_025454775.1 Bacteroidales bacterium
GGAACTCCCTTTCTGATGAATGCAGTTGAAATGACAGAAAGCTTCCTTTCGTCGACTGCCCGGTCAAGATTATTCCTGAGCGCAGCTTCAAACTTTGACGAGCTGGTAAACCTCTGCCCTTCAATGGCCATGATCCTTTCAGCCTGAACCCTGTCAATTACATCCTGCTGAACCAGGAAATCTGCCTTCTGCTCCGTTACTTTATAATTTTGCTCAAAGCCTCCGCTTATCCAGAGAACGGTAAACAGAAGTCCTGAGATAATTGTAATCATCGCTGCCCTTCCATGGAATCTTTTCCAGAAAAGAGAGAACAGGATAACTACCGAAAATGTGCATCCTATTCCGGCCCATACGTAGCTGACGATCGTGAATATCAGCTTTGAGGGGGAAACGAAGGAAAGCAGCAGGGCGATAACTGCCACCAGCGCTGTCGTAAGCCTGTGTTTTCTCAGGATCTTTTCCGGTGTATCCCTGGTTTCGTCTTTCTTCAGGACACTTTCTGAAAGCTCTGTCGCCGATAGAATAAGGAGGGAATCGGCTGTCGAGATCATGGCAGCTATGGCGCCGGTAATAAGGAGTGCGGCGAAGGCCGGATGGAAAAGCCTTAGCACAACGCTGGGCATCACATATTCAGGATCCGTCAGGCCTGCCGGTCCGAAAATTGCAATCCCAAGCCAGCCGATCATCAATGCTCCGATATAGGCTATTATTGTCCAGCCTATTCCTATATTCCTTGCCTTGACTGCCTGCCTTGAGTCACGTATCGCCATAAACCTTACACTCAATTGGGGCTGGCCTCCAAGGTAACCGAAGAACCAGCTGAAACCACCTGTTATCAGCAGGCCAGCTCCGAATCCTTTAGCTGCTCCGGTAACTGAAGTATAAGAGCTGCCAGCTTTAACAAGGGCTTCGCCGATACCGGAAGCATAAACATCGGGATGATTGATCAGGTATATGACACCTGCAACTGGTGCGATGATGAGGGTAATGATCATAAGGATCGCCTGGATCACATCGGTATAAACCACACTCCTGAAGCCCCCATAAACTGTATATGGAATAATGATGGCCGCAGTTATAAGACCACCGGCCAGCGGATCGATGCCAAAAAGTGTATTAAGGGTTTTTCCGCCGCCCAGGAACTGAGCTCCCACATAGAAGAAAAAGAAGAAAACTATTGCCAGGCTCGATATTATCCTGATCTGTCTTCCGTAATCAGAGTGCCGTGCTTCAAGATATTCGGTAAATGTTGTTACGTTGTACTTCTCGGCTTCGTTCCTCAGCCTCCAGGAAAGCAATGCCCATGCTGTAATAATCCCGGCCACGCAGCCAACGGCAGTCCATATTTCGGTGAGGCCCATGGCATAGGCAGCCCCGGGCAGGCCCAGCAGCGCCCATGATGATTCACCGGTCGCTCTTTCGGAAAGGGCAGCGACCCATCCGGGCAGCTTCCTCCCGGCAATGGCAAAGTCTTTACCTGTTTTGACCTTCCGGCCCTGGTAAACTCCCCACAATACGAGCAGGGATATATAAATGATCATTACAGTTGCAATAATAGCCTGGTTACCCATCCCGTATTTCATTTGATTCATACCAAAATTAATAAATGTTATCTTAGCATCCTGTTACCGAAACAGGTATTCAATGTCAATTTCAGTACGGGAGGTCACAAAGCTTTACGGGTCACAAAAGGCTCTCGACAATGTTTCCTTTGAAGTGAAGACAGGAGAAATTGTCGGATTCCTGGGACCTAATGGCGCAGGCAAATCTACAATGATGAAGATCATAACGGGATTCATTCCCGCTTCTTCGGGAACAGTCCTTGTCAATGGGACGGGAATAACGTCGGACAACCCGGAATTGAGAAGGACCATCGGTTACCTTCCCGAAAACAACCCCCTTTACCCTGAAATGTATGTAAGGGAATACCTGGGATTTGTGTCCTCTTTGTACGGGATCACGGCTGACAAAAAAAGGATCGATGGCATTATTGAGGTAACAGGACTGTCGCCCGAGCACAGGAAGAAAATAGGTTCCCTGTCGAAAGGATTCAGGCAGAGGGTCGGACTTGCACAGGCACTTATTCATGATCCGCAGGTGCTGATACTCGATGAAGCTACTTCAGGGCTTGATCCTAACCAGGTTGCAGGCATACGCAACCTTATAAGGGATGCTGGCAGGGAAAAAACAGTTATGTTCTCGACTCATATAATGCAGGAAGCAGAAGCGGTATGCGACAGGATAATAATCATCAGTAACGGAAAGATAATGGCTGATGAACTTAAGGAGAACATCCATTCTGTAACAGGAAGGACCAGGCAGGTTATCAGGACCGAGTTTGACAGGCCGGCCGACCAGGCTATGCTGCTCAATATACGGAATGTTGTAAGTGCGAAGCATGTATCAGGAAACCAGTGGATCATTGAAGCAGAAGGCCAGGAAGATGTCCGTCCGCTGATCTTCTCGTTCGCTGTCAGCAACAACCTGGCAGTCATTTCACTTCAGAAGGAAGAAAGCAACCTTGAGGAGGTTTTCAGGCTCATTACAGGCGGGTGATTTTTTTCCCACGATATTTTTTGCTTTATTTGCAACATATTCGTCTGGTGGAAAGATTTGTGCTGATTGCAACCACGGGAAAAAATGCTAAAACGCAGAATATTCTGTTTTTGCATCAACCAATCTCCACATCAGTTGTTAAGGTTACGTAAATGGCATTTGTAACTATTTTATATTTCAGTCACCCTAAGTACTTTAAGTACTCCAGGCACTTTAGGCACTTTAGGCACTCTAAACTTTTTAAACTATGAGCTATTTTTTTACCTCAGAATCGGTTTCGGAAGGGCATCCCGACAAGATCGCCGACCAGATATCAGACGCACTCCTTGATGAATTCCTTAAATGGGATCCGGAATCCAAGGTCGCATGCGAGACTTTTGTCACAACAGGCCTTGTGGTCTGCGGTGGGGAGGTTCAGACATCAGGGTGGGTGGATGTGCAGGAAACTGCCCGCCGTGTGATCCGCAATATTGGATATACCCGCGCTGAATACCGCTTCGACTGCGATTCCTGCGGCGTTATCTCAACAATACACGAGCAGTCGCCCGATATACGCCAGGGAGTCGTCAGGGAAAATCCTGAAGAGCAGGGTGCCGGCGACCAGGGAATGATGTTCGGATATGCCTGCCGCGACATGGACAATTACATGCCGCTCAGTATCGAACTGGCACATGTGCTCCTCCAGGAACTGGCAGCAATACGCCATGAGGGAAAGATTATGAAATATCTTAGGCCTGACGCCAAATCGCAGGTCACAATAGAATATGATGATGATAATAATCCCCTCCGCATAGACACAATAGTCATAAGCACCCAGCATGACGAGTTCATATTGCCGAAGAACAAATCGCATGCATCCGAGAAGGCTGCGGAGAAAGCCATGCAGAAACAGATCCGCGACGACCTGGTCAGGTTTCTTTTGCCAAGGGTGAAGAAATCGATGCCCAAAAGGATACAGAATCTTTTCAAGGACAACACGCGCCTTCTGGTAAATCCTACAGGCAAGTTTGTCATCGGCGGACCTCACGGCGATACCGGACTCACGGGACGCAAGATCATAGTCGACACTTACGGCGGTCACGGAGCTCACGGGGGAGGAGCTTTTTCGGGAAAGGACTCTTCAAAGGTTGACAGATCAGCAGCTTATGCTGCACGGCATATTGCAAAAAACCTCGTGGCATCCGGTGTCTGCGACAGGACGCTAATCCAGGTGGCTTATGCAATAGGTGTTGCCGAACCTGTCGGACTCTATGTAAATACTTACGGAACTGCAAAAGTCAAGGATAGTAAAGGACGAATCCTCCACGACGGGGAAATTGCAGAAAAGATCAGCAAACTCTTCGATATGAGGCCGTATTCTATTGTAAAAAGACTGGGGCTGAAAAATCCTGTATTTCTGAAAACAGCTTCATACGGGCATTTCGGACGCGATCCATATGCCGCCGAGGTGGAAGTCTATTATGATATCCCGGGGCGCAGACCAAAAACAGTAAATGGTAACGGCAAACAGGTATGGCAAAAGAAAGTTGAATTCTTCACCTGGGAAAAGCTTGACTACGTTGACAAAATAAAGAAAGCCTTTAAAATTTAAATGCCCCCCATCCCCTCCCGCTGAGGCGGGACAAGCTCTAGAGGGGGGCTTAAACCCGCCACAAAATATGATTTGTAAGGGGTTTTAAACCCCCTTTAGGGGGTGCTCCCGGGCCAACCGGGAGCGGGGGTCAAAAAGCCTCTTTTACTATTCTTGCAATATTATCGGCACGGCCGAGGGTATAGTAATGTATACCCGGAACACCTTCTTTTATCAGTTCCTTCGACTGCATTATCGCCCATTCTATACCAACCTCACGAGCCTCCCTGTCGGTTGTGCATTTGCGCACTGAATTGACAAGGTCGTTAGGAAGGTCGATATGAAAAGTCTGAGGCAGAAGCTTTATATCGTTGACCGCAGAAACAGGCTTAAGCCCTGCTATTATGGGAACATTGATCCCCAAAGCCCTGCATTCATCCCTGAACCTGAAGAACCTGGCATTGTCGAAGAACATCTGTGTTACAATATAGCCTGCCCCGGCATCAACTTTGAGCTTAAGGAATTCCATGTCTGACTGCATGTTTGGTGCCTCAAAGTGTTTCTCCGGGTACCCGGCAACTCCTATACAGAAATTTGTCGGTGTTGTATCTTCAAGAGTCTCCTCAAGGTACCTGCCTTTATTCATGTCGACGATCTGTTTCACCAGGTCAGATGTGTTACGGTGACCGTCCTTTTCGGGAATGAAAATGCGGCTTCCCTTCTGCGGATCGCCTCTCAGAGCAAGAACGTCGTCGATACCAAGAAAATTCATCTCTATGAGAACGTTTTCGGTTTCTTCCCTGGTGAATCCTCCGCAGAGGATGTGCGGGACAACGGTAATATTGTATTTGTATCTCACGGCAGCCGCCAGGGCTATAGTCCCCGGCCGAAGCCTGGTAACTCTTTTCTCAAGAAGTCCGTCGGGCCTCTCCCTGTAGGTTATCTCATTACGGTGCGTGGTAAAGTTTATATATGCGGGACTGAATTCCATCAGCCTGTCTATCGTGGCATATACTTTTTCAATGCTATGGCCCTTTAGCGGGGGGAGCAATTCAAAGGTGAACAGGGGGTTTTTTGCGTTCCTAAGCTTGTCGGTTACACTCATTTCAGCGTATTATAAATTCGGGGCCAGCCACCTGGCAGCCTCTTCCAAAGACATATTTTTCCTGGCAGCATAATCTGCCAGCTGATCAGTTCCGATCTTGCCGATATTAAAATATGAAGATGCAGGATGCGAGAATATATATCCGCAAACTGCAGCAGGAGGGGTCATGGCAAAATTTTCAGTCAAACCGGCTCCTGTCAGTTTTTCCGCATCCAGAAGGTCAAAAATCGTCCTTTTCTCCGTATGATCGGGACAGGCAGGGTAGCCCGGTGCAGGCCTGATACCCCTGTATTTTGCCAGGAACAATTCTTCTGATGAAAGTTTCTCATCAGGAGCATAGCCCCAGAAATCCTTCCTGACCTGTTCATGCAGCCACTCGGCTGCTGCCTCTGCAAGACGATCGCTGAGTATCCTTATCATGATGCTGGCATAATCATCATCGGCGAACTCACTATATGCTTCGGCATCAATTTCTGCGATAACGACAAACAATCCTATATGGTCATTTTTCTGTGATTCAGGGGGAGCAACAAAATCAGCCAGGCAAAGATTCGGGCTGCCTTTCTCCTTCTTTTCCTGGTTCCTGAGAAACCGGAGAACCACCTCTTCTGCTCCGGTCCTGACAACGACATCGTCACCCTTTGAATTCGCATCAAAAAGCTGGTACACCCCTTTTGCCCTTATTATCTTCTTCCTGATTATCTCTCCCAGGTAACGCTGTGCGTCATCAAAAAGTTTCACTGCTTCAGGCCCTTTGACAGGATCGTTCAGTATTGCAGGGTATTTTCCTGAAAGCTTCCATGCAAAGAAGAAGAATGTCCAGTCGATATAAGGTGTCAGTACTTCAAGATCTATTTCAGCGAACAGGTGACGTCCTGGCTTCTTTGGTGCTGCTATTCCGAAGTTATTCCAATCGGTATGTAAATTGTTCTTCCGGGCTTCGTCGATCGTAAGAAGCTCTCTTTTAACCTGTTTCGAGTCATGTTCCTCCTTCTGCTTCCTGTACCTTTCCCTGACCGAAGAAATGAATCCAGCATTATTTTCCTGCATAAGTGAAGCGAGAACACCTGCAGCCCTCGAAGCATCCTTCACATGGATCACGGGACCGGAATATGCAGGAGCAATTTTTACTGCAGCATGAATCTCGGAAGTTGTCGCTCCGCCGATAAGAAGCGGTATCTTAAGTTTTCTGCGTTCCATTTCGGAAGCCACATGGACCATTTCTTCGAGCGAAGGTGTTATCAGCCCGCTCAGTCCTATGAAATCTGCCTTTTCACTTAGCGCAGTATCGATGATCCTGTCGGCAGGCACCATCACACCAAGATCTGAGACGTCGTAGCTGTTGCAGGAAAGCACCACGCCCACTATGTTCTTACCTATATCGTGTACATCGCCCTTAACAGTGGCAAGCAGGATCCTGCCGGCGCTTTTCTTTTCGGTTCCCTCACCTTCCTTCTCAATATAGGGGGCAAGCTTTGCGACTGCCTTTTTCATTACCCGTGCGCTCTTTACAACCTGGGGAAGGAACATTCTTCCTGAGCCAAAGAGATCGCCAACTTCATTCATCCCTCCCATAAGCGGTCCTTCAATAAGCTCAATTGATCTTGAAAACAGCGGCCGTGCTTCTTCCACATCTTCCACGATGTGCTCGTCCAGACCCCTTATCAGGGAATGCTTTATTCTGTCGATAACCGGAAGCTGACGCCATTCATCGCTCTTCTCTTCTTTTTTCCCTTCAGCTTTTAGTCCTTCGGCAAATTTTACGAGCCTTTCGGTTGCATCCTTTCTCCTGTTAAGAATAACATCTTCCGTAAGACGGAGCAGATCGGGTTCTATTTCGCTGTAAACCTGGAGCATCGCCGGATTGACGATTCCCATGTCAAGCCCTGCCTTAATTGCATGATAGAGAAAGACCGAATGCATGGCTTCGCGCACCCTGTCGATGCCCCTGAAGGAAAATGAAAGATTGCTGATGCCTCCGCTGACCTTGGCATGCGGCAAATTTGCCTTAATCCATTCCGTTGCCTTTATGAAGCTTACCGCATAATTATTATGTTCTTCAATTCCGGTGGCGACAGCAAGGACATTCGGATCGAAGATCAGGTCTTCCGGAGGAAATCCCAGCTTTGCGGTAAGCAGTTTGTAGGATCGCTCCGCCACTTCAATCTTTCTCCCGAAAGTATCAGCCTGCCCCCTTTCGTCGAAAAGCATTACGACTGCAGCGGCCCCGTATTTCCTTATCAAACCTGCTCTTTCAAGAAAGGCATCCTCCCCTTCCTTGAGGCTTATGGAATTTACAATAGACTTGCCCTGTATGCATTTCAGGGCTGCTTCTATGACATCCCATTTTGATGAATCTATCATCAGTGGAAGCTTTGCAATATCGGGTTCAGCCATGATCAGGTTCACAAACTTCACCATGGCTGCCCTTGAATCGAGCATAGCCTCATCCATGCAGATATCTATCACCTGGGCCCCTCCCTCAACCTGGTTCCTGGCTATGGCGAGAGCCTCCCCGTATTTTTCCTCCTTGATCAGCCTGGCAAATTTGATCGAACCCGATACATTTGTCCGTTCCCCGATGTTGACAAAGTTTGTCTCGGGCGTGATTGTGAGTGCTTCAATCCCGCTCAGCCTGGTATATTTCTTAATTTCGGGGATTGTCCATGGTTTATACCCGGAAACTTTTTCTGCAATCTTCCTGATATGTTCAGGAGTTGTGCCGCAGCATCCTCCGATAATGTTAACCCAGCCTTCCTTCATGAACTCTTCCGTCACCGAAGCCATGTATTCGGCCGATTGATCGTATTCCCCGAACTGGTTGGGAAGCCCGGCATTCGGATGCACCGAAACCCGGAAAGGGGATTTCAGGGCCAGCTCCTCAACAAAAGGTCTCAGCTGCTCTGCCCCCAGGGCGCAGTTAAGTCCGATGCTGAAAAGTGGAAAGTGCGAAACCGATATCAGGAACGCTTCAAGCGTCTGTCCTGTAAGAGTCCTTCCGCTGGCATCGGTTATTGTTACCGATACCATCACCGGGATCCTGATTTTTTTCTCTGCGAAGACAGAATCAATAGCAAAAAGGGCAGCCTTGCAGTTGAGAACGTCAAAGACTGTCTCAACCATCAGAAGGTCAACGCCACCTTCAACCAATCCTTTTGCCTGTTCGGAATACGCTTCAACAAGCCGGTCAAAAGTCACTGAACGGGCTCCGGGGTCATTAACATCCGCCGACATCGATGCCGTTCTGTTTGTGGGACCTATGGTGCCAACAACAAAATGAGGTTCCGTTTTGCCTGTACTTTCAAACGAACTTATAGCCTCCCTTGCAAGCAGGGCAGCCTGATAATTCAAGTTGTACACCTCAGCTTCCATGCCGTAATCGGCCATTGATACCCGGTTAGCATTGAAGGTGTTCGTGGTTATGATATCGGCTCCTGCTTCCAGGTATCCCAGGTGGATATCCCTGATGACAATGGGATTTGTAAGTGTCAGAAGGTCGTTGTTGCCTTTCTGCGGTAAGGGATGGCCGGCAAATTTCACACCCCGGTAGTCTTCCTCCCCGAGCCTGTGCTTTTGTATCATTGTCCCCATTGCCCCATCGAGAACAAGGATCTTTCTTTGTATGATTTCTTCAAGAGATGGTCTCATAAAAATTCATTCTTTTTCACACGAACTCACCCCCTTTTTCCCCCTCTCTGCAAAAGGCAACGAGGGGGAAATAAACCTCAATAAAGCCTCTCGCCCCCTTCTTTGCTTCGGCAGAGAAGAGCTTGTCCCGCCACGGGCGGGAGGGTGGGGGGATGAGTAAGTGTCTTTAATTTATCCCTTTTCTTCCTGTGTTCACAATAAAAACATCTATACCGGGAAGTTGTTCCCTGATCTCATACAATCTTTTCAGATTTACAATCCCGACAACATACTTGTAATCCCTGCTGCTGAAATACTCTGTTATCTCCTCAAAATTAAAAAGTTCCCGATCTTTTTCGTCATTATACCTCAGGTAAATTTCAAGCCTGTAGTCGCGGGTGTAACTGGTAACAGTTGCCTGCTGCAATTTTTTGTACTCATACTTGTATCCATAAGAATTTGCGGAGATATCCGACAGGACGGCGCTTCCGGTTGCATGTCCTCCTGCTCCCTTTCCTGAAAAAAACTGCTTATCGGCAAAGGCGGCTTCCGTAATTACACCGTTGTATTCGTTGTCAACATTGTATAAATACTTGTCGGAAGAGATGAATCTTGGCAGGACAAAACTTGTAATTGTATTTTCATTTGTTTTACCGACATAAGGGACGAGCTTGATCTTGAGGCCTTTCTCCCTGGCATATCTGATGTCGAACTTCGAGATACGGCTTATTCCATAATGAAAAACCTCTCCGGGGTCAAGGAACAGGCCGTAAGCATGCCCCGTAATTATACAGAGCTTGTACTTGGCATCCCAGCCGTCGACGTCAAGGGTGGGATCTGATTCAGCAAAGCCCTTCTCCCTTGCTTCATTAAGTGCGACATTGTAATCAATCCCCTGATTATGCATAAGTGTCAGAATGTAATTAGTTGTTCCGTTAAGGATCCCCCTCAGGGAGTAGAGAAGCTCATTGTCGTAATATTCCTCAAGGTTCCTGATAATCGGGATGCTGGCTCCCGCCGAAGCTTCATATAGAAATGAAACATGATATTTCTCCTGCAGGTCAACAAGCTCCCTCATGTGCTTTGCTATCATGACCTTGTTGGCAGATACCACATTCTTTCCGTTCTTCATGGCAGTTGTTACAATATCAAACGCAGCATCGGCATCATCAATGAGCTCTACTACCAGGTTTATCGATGGATCATTCAGGATATCATCCCTGTCATAAGTGAAGTATTCCATGGGGATCCTTCGCTTCTTGTTTCGATCTTTCACGCAAATCCTCACTATATCGGCCTTGAATCCCTTGCTGCTGTTCAGCACATCATGAAGTCCCTGTCCCACGCAGCCGTAGCCGAACATGCCTATTCTTAATTTTTCTCTTGTCATTTTTTTTAATTTGAAGTTTTCTGCCAGAAATTCCTGATCACTTCCGTCACCAGCTCAGTTTCAATCAGGAAACCGTCATGTCCGTACGAAGAGTCTATTTCTACGTATTCACCTTTGTTTACATGCTGAGTAATGAATTTCTGATCATCGGTCGGGAAAAGAATATCGGACCTGATGCCAACACATAACACCGTTGCCTTAATGCTTTTAAGGGCTTCTTCTATGCTTCCCCTGCCCCTTCCAATGTTATGAGTGTCGGAGAGGCATGTAAGGCACCAGTATGAGTAGGGGTTGAACCTGTTCACCAGCTTCTCGCCCTGGTAGGCCTGGTATGAGGCTGCCCTGAAGCCGGTAAGTTTCTCATTGTCTTCCTCGCGCTGGGTTTCATTGTAAGCTTTCATGGTCCTGTAGCTTATCAGGGCGATGGACCTGGCAGCTTTGAGCCCTTTCTTTCCTCCGTCAGGATTGCCGGAAGTAAAGGTCTGGTCGGCCATCATGGCCAGCCTCATCGACTCGCTGAAAGCCAGCGCCCAGGGGGTTTGCCGTGCTCCTGAAGCAAGTACTATGAGCCTGTGGATCATGCCCGGGAACATGATGCTGTATTCGAGCGCCTGGTATCCTCCGATAGATGCTCCTATGATCGTATGTATCTCCCTGATGCCCAAATGTTTCCTGAGTATCTCATGAACATTTACCAGGTCGCGTACGGTGATCAGCGGGAAATCGTTCAGCCATGGCTTTCCCGTGCCGGGATTTACTGAAGCCGGACCGGTAGTTCCATAGCATGAACCAAG
>JALONU010000102.1 GCA_025454775.1 Bacteroidales bacterium
TTGTGGAAAATCCCTGCTCAGTTCAACTATTTTACCCGTATGCTCCCTGCGCAGGATCATTTCCTGACTTTCTTCCTTAACCAGTTCCTGCTCCGGCTTCTTTTCATTGAATAACTTCAGGAGGTGAAGGTTTGAAGCTGCCCTGCTGAAATATCTCTTTTCGCCGTCGATCATTTTCCATTCAATCCATTTCTTCTGATCCCAGGCTGCAAGCATCGAATCATTGATCCTTCCATAGTATCTTTCGAGCCTCGACCTGAATTCATTTTCATCATCTGAAAAGTCTATTCTTAACCTGTCGGATATCTCAACCAGTGAATCTGCCTTACTGATCAGCTCTCCTGAGCCTCTGCACGTTTTTCTCAGCGAATCTGCCAGAATTGAAGCCCGGCTGAAATTACCTTCAGCGAATTCTTTTTCGAGAGCATTGAGCAATGTGCTGCAATCGGTCTGCCTCATGCAGCCCGTCGTTACCAGGATGACGATAAAAAAGGGAAGGATTGTTCTATTCATGATATTTATAAAAGTTTAAATTTACTGATTCTTTGTTCTTATGGCAGAAGAAATTAAAAATAGATGACCAAACTGTACAAATATGAAAATCAGGATCCTCCTCACGGTTCTCTCGCTGTTGACGGCGGCGGCTTATTTGAGGGCACAGCTACCTGTTGTTGAAAAGATCGACAGGGGCCTTGTGGCACTTACCATCGATGGTACACATGCTTATATAGGGTGGAGGCTTTTCAAGAGCGATCCGGCCGATGTGGCATTCAATGTTTACCGGAAGGAAGTCGGTTCGAAAGACTTTATAAAAGTGACGAAGGAACCGGTAATGGGTGTGACAAACTACATTGATGCCACGGTTAAAGCCGGAATGGCATACCGTTACAGGGTGAAGACGGTTACCGGCGGGAGAGAAGAGGAAGCTCCCGGAGAAGCCACTGCATTCATGCTGACCGGCAATCAGCCCTGGTATTCCATTAAACTAAATACAGGTGAGAGGCTCAAGCGACTTGGGATCGGGGATCTTGACGGCGACGGTGCCTATGATTTTGTCATCCAGTTTCCCGATTTCAACGTCGATCCGTACTACATGCCAGGCTACTGGCAGAGAAGCCCGGAACCTTACACGCTTCATGCATACTCCTCCAAAGGGAAGTTCATGTGGAGTTACGACATGGGGTGGTCGATAGAAACAGGCACATGGTATTCTCCGTATATGGTCTATGATGTTGATGGTGACGGGCTTGCCGAAGTCTATGCCAAGGCCGGAGAGGGTGATCCGAGAGAAGCGGACGGACACGTGCTCGAAGGTCCGGAATATCTTGTGAAGATCGACAGCCGTACGGGCAGGGTAATACAGAAGAGGGACTGGCTTTCGAAGGAGGGTTTCCTGAACAACTACAATTACTGGTCGAGGAATTTCCTTACCGTGGCGTACCTGAACGGCTTAACTCCTTCACTTGTGATGCAAAGAGGCACTTATACGATAATAAAGACCGAAGCCCTCGATAAGGCGCTTAACAGGGAATGGTACTGGGAAAGCACGGGTGAATATGAAAAGTACAAGGGTCAGGGCCAGCACGGAATTATGCAAGGCGATGTCGATTTTGACGGAAAAGATGAGCTGGTGGTCGGAACTTTCGCTCTCGACCACGACGGAAAACCAATCTGGTACACAGGCCTTAAGCACAATGATGCAGGCTACCTTGCAGATATAGATCCTTCGCGCCCGGGAATGGAGATCTTCTACGGCATAGAATCAAGGTCTACGAAAAACGGTGTGTGCCTTGTTGATGCAGCCACCGGAGAGATTATATGGGGATTTGACGGTCCAACTACACATGTACACAGTCAGGGAATGGTTGGCGACATCGACCCAGACTTCCCGGGAATGGAGTGTTATGCCGGAGAAGCCAAGGGAGGCGACCAGTATTTCATGTACAATGCTGCAGGAAAGAGGCTCTCAGACAAAGACATGGGTTCACTGAATCCGCGGCCCGTGTGGTGGGATGCCGATGATCTCAAGGAGTTGAACATCAACAACCTGCTGCTTAAGTACAAGGGCGACACCTTGATGAAGATCGAAGGCAAGGTTGTGATGGTTGGCGATATAATCGGCGACTGGCGGGAGGAGATAGTCACCAGTCTGCCAGGCGAGCTGAGGATATATTCCACTAATATTCCTGCAACCGGCAGAAAGCCATGCCTTATGCAGAACCGGCAGTACCGGCTTGGCATGGCTAATTCAACGATGGGATATTTTTATCCTCCCCAGCTGGGATTGGAAAAGAAATGACTTCTAGTTGTCGTCGTGGGGATATTTGAATTCGTGGTAGTAGATGTTCAGGGCGATATAATCAACCACGCGTTTTGCAAAGTTCATGTTGTGAAGCGAGTCCACAAGAGTACGCAGGACCTGCATTCCCGGCCTTATCATGTCGCTCAGGTTAGCAGTTGTTCCATCATCGAAAGTCAGAAGGATATCCCTCTTATGGCAGATGGTCCCGGTAGTGTCGGTGTCGTCGATGATCCTTGCGGCTGCATTTGCCTGCAGCACTCCGCCGAGCCATACCTGGATTGAATCGAACTGATTGCTCCTTATGATGTCGACGTCGCCTATTGTAAGGATATATGTCCTTTCAAAATCGTTATTGCATCTGCTTCCGCTGTATATCCTGGTTTCCTTAAGGAGAACTTCCTCATCTTCCATGAGGGCAAATGACGCTGAAGTTGTATCGCCTCTGTCCATTGCCACTTCCACGGCATAGCCCTCGGTGAATGTATATTTGGAATTATAGCTCTGGTCCTTGTATCCCATGGCTGAGGAAAGCAGATCGAGGCTTCCAAGGTCTTCACCGTCGAGCATGAAGGCAGCTGAGAGTTTGTAGTCGTATTTATTGAACCACGAATAATAGAAATGGTAGTCTGATGCGGCGATCCTGAAATTATTCCGGTTTACTGTATCCTTGTAGACATAGTTATACATGTATGCAGGGCGGTAGGCCATCTTCCATGGCATGTTCACGATCAGGCTGTCGCTCTCCCCGGATTTTTTGAAGAATCTGGTCGGACAGGGGCACCAGTTGTAGAACAGCTGATACGGGTTGAACTCGTATTTACCTGCTATCATTTCGAGCTTAATGCTGTCGCTGAAGCCTGTTTCTCCCTTGCCGGGATCTCCGGTGACTGAAAGAAGCTGGTAGCCTCCCGATGCTGAAAGAGCGCTCACAGCATTATTGATCTTTGCGACGCCATCCTGAACAGAATTCTTAAGGTCTGTACCCTGATCGAACTTCGAGCAGCCTGAAAGTGCTGCCAGGGCCAGAAGGGTTAAAATCACTACGTTCCTTTTCATAGTTTTATCTTTAAATTTTCTGATAGCTATTCCGGACAGGAACCAAAGTTATGGTTTCTCTTAGTTTTTATATAACTATTTTGACGGGAATTTATTGTATTTGACAAAAAGCCTTTTGTTTTTGATTAACAGGGCTGTAATAATAGTCATTAGTGCTACCCGATGCCCCGCCTATGCTGGATTCTGTAGAGGTCTGTAATCAGTAAGTCCCCCTTGGGGGATTTAGGGGTGAGATCGCCCGGTTCACACCATTTCTCTGAACTCACCCCTGAAACTGCAGAAAGTAGTTCCTTCGTGCGAGAGTGTTGCAGTACATCCTGTTTTCTCATCATCAGCCAGGTTAAGTTCCATGGTGAGGTCTGCCATGTTGTTTACCAGCGGGTTCATGAATGAGATGAACTTTATCACCGGGGCCCCGGCAAGGATAAGCTTCCTTCTGGTCTGAAGTTCAGCCAGCTCCTTTATTATCTGTATCGTGGCAGCCCCCGGCAATATGGGATTTCCCGGGAAATGACCGGCGAACAGGGGATGATCAGCCTTTATCTCCAGTTTTACTGTTATTTTATTAACAGAAACGGAGCCTGTACTTATTATACTGCATAGATCGCCCAGTAGTTTTTCTTCAGTTTTCATTTATTGCCGTCAGATGAATATTCAACCTGTTGTGAAGTCCGGAAACCAGTACCGAGTCAGGTCTTACAGGCGAGGCAGAGTAGAACCTGATCCTGACTTCAGGGGATATGACTTTGTCCTGTACGAGCTCCTCGACTTTTCCTGAAAGGTCGCCTATAGAGCAGATCTTCTTCCCGTTCCTGTCGGCAGAACTGATAATGGTTTTTCCGCTGCTTTTATCCTTATATGCTTCCACAGCCTCAGGCCCTATATTGAAAAGCATGGGTGACAATGCCTTTCCAATCGTTTTCGTCACAGGCTTTCTGTTCATGTACCCGGCGACATAGACCACTCCGGATTTTCCTTCCCTCGTAAATTCCATATCGAAGATCTTTATCCCTGTTTCGGTAATAAAGAGCACTCTCCTGCTTTCATCGACGGGTTTGATAAACAGAAGGCCGCTTAGTTCGTTTCCATAGATGCTGATGTCAGCTCTGAACAGGTATCTCCCGGTGTCGGCGCGGAACCAGGCAAAAGATCCTGCGTTATCCGGAAGGGGAGCGGGCTCCATGCCTTTGTAAAGAGGGAAAGAGCAGCTGCCCATTGCAATGATCAGCAGGAAGTTAAAAGCTGAATTTTTCAGGAGGTATTTCCGCATTTATTTTCCTGTCGATGAAATCTATTCTGGTAAAATCCTGTCCCGATTCAATCATTTTCAGCGACGCAACGGCAAAATCCTTTTTATCGAACCAAATCTGCACCTCGTTAAGCATCTGCCTCATTTTTTCATTCCGCGGAACCAGCTTTACCAGATACTGGCTGCTGCTTTCGAAGTATGAAGCCGAGTATTCCTTTTCATTCCTGAGAATATCGCCCTGAATGCATCCGCTGATGAACCTGTTCATCTCGCTGAACATCCTGTTCGATTCGATGTCGTAGAGTTTCTGGTTTTTTTCGTCCCGGGTGAGCATCCGCCCGTTGCTGATGATTATAAGATATCTGTAAGGCTGGGTATATTCCCACCTGATGTTGTTTTCCCTGCTGAAAAGGAAGATACCCCTGGAGATGATCTTTTCAGATAGCACTTCCAGGTTCTTTTCCTGGATGAAGCTGCTTGAAATTGTCCGTGTTGCGGCCGATGCTTCCTCAAGTCCCTTAAGAAGGATGCTCCTTTCAGCCATGGGCCTGAACTGTTCCTGGGCTTGCAGTGAAAATGCCGGGGACAATACCAGGATAAGGGTGATTATATAATTAAACTTTCTCATATGCTTCAATTCCGAGCAGTTTATCGGGCCGCTCAAAGGAATAACCCTGTTCTTTAGCAAACTTTATTAATTTTCCGGTTACTGATGCAGTCTGGCTCAGCGAATCGTGAAGAAGGATCACGTCTCCCGGCCTTATGCGCGCCTTAATCCTTGCGAGCAGCTTCTCTTCGTCACTGATGACTGTATCGCGCGACCTCAGGCTCCATCCTATAACTTTATACCCTTTCTGTTTAAGTGCATCGCAAAGCGGCGGATTCGTCACCCCGAAGGGAGGCCGGAACATCCTGATCTTCCGTCCGGTACAGTTACTGATAATTACTTCTGTGCGCGTAAGCTCCCCAAGCAAACGCCTTCTGCTGAAAAGATCAAAAAGGCTGCTGTGAGAGTAACTGTGCCCCCCGATCAGGTGTCCGTCGCTGTCGATCCTTCTGAGAAGACTGCAATTTTCCTCCGCTTTTCTTCCAATGATGAAGAATGCAGCTTTCACACCCTCCTTCTCAAGAACTTCAAGCAGTGCAGGCGTGGTCCGGTCGTCGGGGCCGTCGTCGAATGTAAGTGCCAGGGTCTTGCTGTCCATTTTACCGCGGCACAGGGTCTCAGTATAGAAGTTCGATGAAATGTCTGCTGACCCCCATGCCAGTATGGCAATATATGCAAGAATGGTGCCAGCATAGAGAAGCACCGGGATGCGGAAAAAGACGTCACAGGCAGCAATAACTACCAGCGTGCAGATGAATGCAATTGATATTTGCCTGTATTTCAGCATGATTCAACCAGAATTGCTGAATGGTCAGTATTCCTGAGATGGTTGTAGACCAGGATGCGTGAGGGAACCACATCGGGGAATCTGCCGGTTTTCATTATCTCCGGAATGCGTTTTTCCCTTAATATTCCTGCAGCCATTGCGAGGGCAAATGCAGCCGATGTATCATACTCTCCGCAAAGGTGCTTGTAATACAGTGCAGGGATCCCGGCAAAGGCTTCCTCAATAAGCTGCTCGTATACGGTATCTGTCTTTTCGTCGCCGTTGATGCCGAGAATGACCAGTCCCGGATTTCCGTTTCCCGTTACTTCCCTGATCCATGATTTCGTCTCATCAATTCCGGAAGGCCTGTACAGCATTCTGATTGAGCATATTTTAGCGTATGATGTTTCTGTACGCGACCCGGCGAGCATGAAGAATGCAGCGCCTTCGCCGGCTATTGTGCCTCTTCCCCCTGAATTTCCCAGCGTTAAATTGTCAATGGCCTGCCTTTTCCAGAAACCAAGCCTGTCGGTTATAGAGAAGAGTTCAGGGGTCATTTCGTCAAGAGCGCCCACAAGTACATTTTCTGCGGATCCTTCGTTCAGGAGCATGAGCCCATCGATCAGCGCACTTTCAAGGGAGAAAGCTCTGTGCCCGTAGGTGCTGTTGTAGTTGTTGCATTTCAGAAGCAGCGCAATTGAGGCAGCGACGGTATTATGCGTCGATTGAATGAAAGGAGTCGGGTTGAGCAGCTTCTCTTCATTTTCATAGACGGAGTTGAGGAATTTGCCTGTATCCTCGACACATCCCAGTCCAGTGCCGGTAATGATGGCACCGGGATTACGAATGCCGGCTTCACTGAGGCATTTCAGTGCAGCGCAGACACCCATTCTGATTATGCGGCTCATTCTCCTTGACACCATCGGATCGATGAAGTCGGAGTACTTTGGTTCAATGCATTTGAGCGACCTGATCCCGCTGTAACCGACAGGCTCAATTGGCAGGAGTCCCCCCGAAAAGGTGTTCTGAGGCGATATTGCGCTTATTCCGTTTATATATGCCTCCATATCAGCACTTTGAAAAGATAAGGCTCGTATTGTTCCCTCCGAAGCCGAAGGAGTTTGACATAACATTTCTTACTTCAGTGCCAGTCGTTAGCGAGGTGACAGGTTCGAATGACAGTTCTTTCATTTTGCTTATGAAGCGGATGCCGGGCCAGATGCATCCATGCTCAATTGCCATTACGCTGAAGACGGCTTCTATGGCTCCGGCAGCACCCAGGGTATGCCCCGTATACGATTTTGTCGAGCTCAGCGGCGGCAGTGAATCCTTAAACAACCTTTCCACTGCTTTCCCCTCCGACAGGTCGTTGTTTTTGGTCCCTGTTCCGTGCGCGTTTATATAGTCTATCCTGTCAGGATGCATTCCTGCCTTCCCGAGGGCTTTGTCCATAGACATGTATGCACCGTCTCCCTCCGGCGAGGAGGCAGTCTGGTGGAAGGCATCGCATGCATTTCCGTATCCTGTCAACACACATAATCCTTTCTTTCCGGTTTTCGTGACAGCTGTTTCTGATTCAAGTACAAGGTATGCGGCACCTTCGCCCAGGGTGAGGCCGTTCCTGTCGTCGTCGAAAGGCATGCACCCTCTTTTGTCGAGGATCATCAGGCTGTTGAAACCGTTCAGGGTAAAGAGTGTAAGTGCATCTGAACCTCCTGCGATTACCCTGTCGAGAATGCCATTCTCAATCAGCCTTGCGCCAAGAAGTATTGAATTTGCGGATGATGAACATGCCGTGCTTATCGTTGTAACGAACTCCCTTATCCCGAAAGCTGATGCAATCGCTTCCGTGTGATCGCCGACATCGTGTGAGATAACTTCCCTTATCCTCCCCTGGCTTTTTTCAGTCCGGAATTTTTTAAAGAAAATCTCGGTTCTGTCCATCCCGCCCACGGTGGATGCTGAGATCAGTCCTGTCCTGAGACCATCCTCGTTCCGGATACCGGATCTTTCAACAGCTTCCCCTGCTGCAATAAGTGCGAGCAGTGATGTGCGGGAGAACAGGGATTTTTGCGGAACTTTCGCCAAAGCCCTGAGTTCCCTGTTGCCTGACTTTACTTCAGCAACAGGTATTTCGTCAGAATATATCGTTTCGAGATGCGAGTTTTTGCCAATGCCGGTAATACCCTTCCTGAGTGAATTCAGATTTTCTTCATAATTCATCCCGATCGATGATATTATGCCGGTTCCTGTTATTATGACTCTTTCAGGCACGTCGGATTGTGAGCGTGTGCGTTTAAATATCTGATTATCAGCCCTTGTTATTGCTGCGAATGAATTCAGCCATCGATTTGACCGAATAGAGCACCTTCTTACCCTCTTCGGAGGTCTGGATCCTCAGCCCGTACTTCTTTTCAAGAAGAACTGTAAGTTCCAGTGCATCAATTGAATCCAGGCCGAGGCCGTCGACGAACAACGGGGCATTAACATCTATGTTATCGGGTTTCATCTCCGAAAGATTAAGAGCTGTAATTATCTCTTCCTTCAGTTTCTGTTCAAGCTGTTCCATAATTTCATATTCCCTGGTAAATTGACTCAGTTTCTGCCGGTCCAAAATTAGCAATTCCTGAACCGGTTCCGGAGCTTTCTTCAATTAAAAAAAGAGCTGATTCGTAATTCTCCCCGTTGACTTCTGTCCAGCCGGCGATGCAACATAGAGCCAGTCCATCGTTAAATAAATGATTTACAATATGATCAAGTAGGATTGCATCAAACTTTTCCGTTATGAAAAAATTCCCTTCCCCGTAAATCTTGTGCCTGATGCATATTTCTCCGATTACTACATTGGGCAGCGTGTAAACGAAGACAGCAGGACTTGGAAAATAGTTGTTTCTGTCGGTAATGGTTTGCTGGTAAGTCTTATCGGTATCGAGTGAAGATGAAGAATTCATCAGCATGATGGCAATCTCCCTGCCCTTGAACGATTCCGTAATTTTCTTATCACGGATAAGGATATCCGAGGCCAGGAATCCCAATTTGCTCAGGTTATCCATCTTGTGAAATTTGGGATAACAGGTATTAAAGTGCAGGTATGCTTCGGCAGCAAAGCTGCTGAAATCCATCGGGCCTGTTTCGAACAATACCCTGCCGTCCAGCACTACCCGGTTTTTCCTTATAAGGCAATACCCTGATATTTTTAAAGCGCTTTTCATTCCCTCGAAAAAAGTTGCACCGCGTTGCATCCCCCGAAGCCCGATGCAATTTTCAGGCAGTTCATTATCTGTTTGTTTTCGGTACGGGCGATTATATTAAGAGGATTTGTGGTCCCCGGTTCGCTGAAACCTTCGGTCCGGAACAGGATGCCGTTCCTGACGGAGTGTATGCCCATTACCGATTCAATAATTCCGGCTGCTCCAAGCGTATGACCCCAGTAACCCTTGAAGCTGTTGACAGGAACATCCTGAAGGCCGGCACGTGTAATTGCGATGGATTCCATCTCATCGTTATAGGGTGTGGCTGTCCCGTGTGCCGAGATATAACTGATTTTTCCCCCTGTCCGGCTGAGCAGACTGCTGATTGCAAGCCACAGGCCTTCGCCTGTCCGTGAGGGGCCTGAGATATGGTTTGCATCGTTCGTGGAGAAACCCTCTCCGGCTATGATCTTTGGGTCAGCTGCAAGAGAGGGATCAGCAGTGAGGATGATAGTACCGGATCCTTCACCCAGGGAGAGCCCATCGCGTCTTTTGTCGAAAGGCATGCATGGACCCTGGCTGAGGGATTTAAAAGCGCTGAAACCTGAAACCACAAACTCCGAGATGATGTCGGTTCCGTTTATAACGACATTATCGTACAGTCCTGCCCTTATCATCCTGGCGCCGGTTATGATCGCCTGGACACCGGATATGCAGGCGTCGGAAATCACCAGCGGTTTATAGCCGAATCCGAAATAGCTGCCAAGCATTCCGGCGGTTTGCCACAGGTACAACCGTTCATCAGATGGAGAGGATGCCAGCAGGTCGATATTGCCTTTTGTGGTTGAAAGGATGAAGAGTGTCCGTGCTCCTCTGAGATCAGCATCCGTCCGTGAGCAGGCATCCCTGAGCGAGAGAACAGCCATCTTCTCAAAACGGGTGAACTCTTCAGGATCGCCTTCTTCCGAAAACCGTTCATCGAGTCTGGTCGTGTCAATTACGGATGCATGGAAGGGAACAGGTGATAGTTCAGGATCACTTATCTCATGTATTCCTTTTTCCCCGGCTTTCAGCGATGCGGCATTTTCCCCGGTTGTGAAACCGAGGGGTGAAATTATGTTGTCTGCAGCTATATATACCTTCCTCACCGGCCTCGATCTAAGTTGTTAAACCTGTCATCAGGCCGTTTTTTTTCTTCCATTCGGCGAAGAAGAGAGGGAATGCCAGCAGCAGCTCATGGTTCAGGTTCAGGAAGACCTGGGTACTGGAACCAGTTGCCACAACCTCTCCTGTTTTTTCGTTATAGATGGTGTATTCATAGCTGATCTTTGCTGATTCGGTATCGGCGAACCTGGTCTCCACAATGGCGGTGTCGCCGTACCTGAGAGGACGCTTGTAGTCACAGCCCACCTTTACTATGGGGATCAGGTATCCGCGGCTGTGGAAATCGAGGTAATTGATGCCATGGGTATTGCCGAAATCTTCCCTGCCATCCTCAAAATACCTTATATACTGCCCGTGCCAGACAATACCCATCGAGTCAACATCACTGAAGCGAACCCTCACAGGGGTTCTTGTCATCAATCCCATATTCCCGTTTCGTTAGAAATATGGCTGTCCTTCCTAGGTGAAGAAGACAGCCAGCGCTCCATGGATAAGTGCGAAGATACCCAGCATTATCCCGAGGTATTTGTGTGTTTTGAAGGAGATCTTGATGATCTTCAGTCCTCCTAGTACCTGTAAGGCAACAAGTACTATATTTATTATTCCGAGTGGTAAGATCAGATCATACATGTCTTATCGTTTAATTGATTTTTACTGCAAGTGTTTTTGC